>JABDGW010000096.1:0-6751 GCA_013285855.1 Bacteroidota bacterium | reverse complement strand
ATATATACCAGCTTAAGCGCGGAAATGATATGGGCGGATGGATGATACGTTTGGTTAACTGGATTAATAATCTTTTTAATCCTGAAAAAAAATACCAGCAGCAAGATTATTCTTATAAAGTTATACGCAAACCTTATGAAAAAACACACCAGTTCAGTCAGCAGAAACTTGATGAGATTTTAGATAAGATAAATGATCACGGTTATCATTATCTTACAGAAGAGGAAAAAGAATTTTTAAAAAAAGCAAGCAAGGAGAATATTTAAAGCCCGGTTTAATTTTTAATCTTACATGAAAAAATTTTTAAAGCCTGCCTGGAATATTGTTTCTATCTCTTTGCTGGTGCTGTTTATTATTTCCTGTTTTAGTTCTTTTATTGCTCCGCTTACTTTTTCTTATATAACTTTTTTTGCATTGGCTTTTCCTTATCTTTTTCTGGTAACGCTAATTGTTGCATTGATAAATCTTTATATAAGAAAACGGTTAGCAGTAATTATGCTGGTTTGCCTGCCGCCGGGTTTATTTAATCTTTCACATACAATAGCTTTTAATTTCCCTCAAAAATTTAATAATAAAAAAGACAGTATAACATTGCGTGTAATGACGTGGAATGTACAGGACTTTGTTGATCTTACTGAAAAGTCTGTTGCCCGCTCAAAAATGCTTCGCGTTATTACAGAAAAAAATCCTGATGTTTTATGCGTGCAGGAATATACAAATGTTGAAGGCGGCCGATGGAGAATTTCTGTGCGCAGAGAATTAGATTCACTCGGCTATATTTATCATCTCTTTTCAAACGATCAAATTTCTACCAACCGTTTTGATGCAGTTGTTATGAGAGGCTCGGCAATATTTTCTAAAATACCTTTTACTGACAGTGGCCGCATAAGCATCAGGAATGATGGCGTTAATGAACATCTTGTTTATGCCAATATTAAATTTAATAACAGGCTTGTAAGAATTTATACAGCGCATCTCGCTTCTTACCAATTATACAAGGATACAGACAATGTAAATAGAGATGTTTATCAAATTACGTATGATCGTAAAAGAGCTATTCAATATAAACTGCGGGAAGTGGAGCAACTGCATCAACGCGAAGCTGAAATTATTGATTCAGCACTATCAAAAGCCGTGTTGCCGGTTATTTATTGCGGAGACATGAATTCAACACCCTGCACTTATACATACCAGTTACTAAAAAATGATTTTTACGATGCATTTCTTGAACAGGGTTCTGGCATTGGCGCAACGTTTTATAAAGTTCTTCCCATGCTGCGCATAGATTACTGCCTTACAGATAAACGATTTAAAATAAAGAACTGCACCGTTATTCAGCAAAAGCTTTCTGATCATTATCCTGTAATAACAGACGTGCAATGGAAATAAATTCTGCTGTAATTCGTTATTTTTATTCATGGCTAACGTAATACGGCAGGTTGTAAAAAAATTACTGCTTATTCTTACTATTGTGGTTTGCATAATGTACCTGCTAACATTGCTGGTGCCATATCTAAATCCGCAGCGTTGGTGGTTGATTGGGTTTCTGGGCCTTACTTTTCCTTATCTTTTCTTTTTGCTCCTTTTTGTGTTTTTCTTTTGGCTTATAATAAAACCAAAACTTTCGCTTGTGCCGTTAATTACGTTGCTGCTTGGGGCAAAACAAATAAGCGTAACTTTTGCTGCACATTTTTTTAATAATGATGTAACCAAAAAACCAGACAGTACTTTCCGCATTATAAGCTGGAATGTTGCCAACATGTATGGCTTAAGTAAAAACTCCGAAATAAAACAACATAACAGAACAGAACTGGCGCAATCTATTTTAGATCTTCATCCTGATGTTATTTGCCTGCAGGAATTTAATCATTCTTATACACAGGGTGGTAATGCAGATAACATTGGTTTGTTCAGCAATCAATTTCCCAATTATTTTTATTCAAAAGATTTTAATAAAGAAAATGGTTATTACACATCAGGCTCTGTTGTATTTTCAAAATATCCCATAATAGATTCCGGTAAAATTGATTACCCCGGAAATTTTACAGGCAGTTTAATTTATGTTGATATAAAAGTAAATGATGATACACTGCGCATATTTACAACGCATCTTCAATCGTTCGGGTTTAATAACCAGGATTATTCCGAGATGAATAAAATAAAACAGCGTGATGAACAATCTATCGGAGCATCAAAAAATATCTTTATAAAAATGAAGGCGGCTTTTACCAATCGTGGTACGCAGGCAGATATTGTACATGCGGAAACAGATTCAGTTATTCATCCGTCTGTTGTATGTGGCGATTTTAATGATGTACCTACATCCTATACATATTTTCATATTCGCGGCAACCGGCAGGATGCCTTTTTAAAAAACGGATTAGGTGTTGGAAAAACCTACAATTCTTTAGCGCCAATGCTACGCATAGATTATATTTTGCCTGATACTTCTTTCACCATAAAACAATTTGATATGGTTGATGAAAACCTCAGTGACCATGTAATGCTAGTGAGTGATTTAAAATTGAAATGAATTAAAAAGTTTTAACTGCATCAACCAACTTCATTTAAATAACTTACCAAAATGTTATTGCTTTAAGTGAACTGAGTTTGAATTCATCATCATTTGTACTACTAAATGTCTTTCAACTTTTTCAGTACTGCAATTACTGCAATCTACCTGTGCAGTAGTTGTTATGTCTCCTTTGTCGGGAACTGAATTACTAATTAATGATATACTTTTACTTTCACCCGCAGCTAAATCAAATGATTCAGAATTTCGGGAGTTATTAAGACCTGGCAAGTCCCAAATCAAATGGCAACCTGTTGTAGCTTCATCTCCATCGTTTGTAACCACAAAATCTGCAGTACTACTCTCTCCAATATTTATTGGAGTTTTTATATTGAAAGTACTTATAGTAACATGAGCTTTTTTTTCAGGTGCATGTTTGGGTTCAGTATATGCATCTGCTGGTTTTTGTGGCGTTTCTGTAACCCTGTTATTGCTATTCGTAAGCTTCCAGAGAACAAATCCTGCAATAATAGTAGCTAAAATACCACCGATCCACTTAAGAAAAGAATTAGATGAATCACTCATAAAAATAATTTATAAAATATGCTAAAGAATTATTTAATAAATATAAATAATATCATTTTGCGCTATTAATTTATTTTTTGCAATGCCTTGCAAAAGTGATTCAGCTGTGATTAGAAATTGTCTGCAGGATATTATAAGGGTAGTTAGCCTCTTCCTAAATAAAGCATAAATTAAAGGGTAACAAAATTATTCGTCTCTGCCGTGGCAATTTTTATATTTCTTTCCGCTGCCGCATGGGCACGGATCATTACGACCAACCTTAGGTCCAACTTTTACAGGTTCCTGCTTTACCGGTGTTGGATCATAATAGTCATTTTCGTTAGCAGCATAATCCTGTCCTGCATTATCTATTTCGCGCTTGTTGGAACGCATTTTACTCATGTCAGTTTTTTCTTGTCTTGCCTCGCGAACCGGCGCATTTTGCTGCACAGGCAATTCTGCATGACAAAGAAAACTTACAATGTTGGTGCTAACCTGGCCATTCATCTGGCTGAATAAATTAAATGCTTCGCCTTTATAAATTACCAGCGGATCTTTTTGTTCATAGTGCGCTGTCTGCACACTTTGTTTTAAGTCATCCATTGCACGCAAATGTTCTTTCCATGCATCATCAATTAAAGATAGTGTTACACTTCTTTCCAGCATATTGGCTAGTTCCGCACCGGAAGTTTGAACCACTTTATCCAGATTTGCCAGCACCTGTATTTCTTTTCTTCCATCCCCAAAAGGAACAGCTACATTTTGTATATGTGCGCCTTGAGATTCGCGGATATTTTTAAAAACCGGCAATGCAATTGCGGCAAGGTCTTTGCGTTTACGCTGATAGTTAACGATTGCTTCTTCATATAATTTAGGCGCAAGATTTTGTTCATCCGTTTTCTCAAACTCTTCTTTTGTAATTGCAGTATCAAGCCCGAGGTTTACGATTGATTCAAGTTTGAAACCTTCATAATCATTGCGGTTTTTAAAAGCAGCAATAAGGCCATCTGCAACATCATAAAAAGCATTATCAACATCCAGTGCTAGCCGTTCGCCAAACAAGGCATGGTTGCGTTTAGTATAAATAACCGTGCGCTGTTTGTTCATTACATCATCGTACTCAAGCAAACGTTTACGAATGCCAAAATTGTTTTCTTCCACTTTTCTTTGTGCACGCTCAATACTTTTTGTAACCATGCTGTGCTGAATAACCTCACCTTCTTTATAACCGGCAAAGTCCATTACTTTGGCAATACGTTCGCTGCCAAACATACGCATCAGGTCATCTTCAAGACAAACAAAAAATTGTGAAGAACCCGGATCACCTTGTCTTCCTGCACGGCCACGTAACTGGCGATCTACACGGCGACTTTCATGGCGTTCGGTACCAACTATTGCAAGGCCGCCAGCTTCTTTTACACCGGGCCCGAGTTTAATATCTGTACCGCGACCAGCCATGTTTGTTGCAATGGTTATATTGCCTGCAAGCCCTGCTTCAGCTACAACCTGTGCTTCGCGTGCATGCTGTTTTGCATTCAATACATTATGCGGAATTTTTTTCTGCTGCAACATTCTGCTCAATAATTCGCTCACTTCAACAGAAGTTGTACCAACAAGAACCGGGCGCCCATTGTTACGCATTTCTTCTATTGTTTCAATTACCGCACGGTATTTTTCACGCTTGGTTTTATATACAAGATCTTCCTGGTCTTGTCTTATGCAATTCACATTTGTCGGTATGCTAACAACATCCAGTTTATAAATGTCCCAAAGTTCTGCAGCTTCTGTTTCTGCAGTACCGGTCATGCCGGCAAGCTTATGATACATTCTGAAATAATTCTGCAATGTAACGGTTGCATACGTTTGTGAAGCGGCTTCAATTTTTACATTCTCTTTTGCTTCTATTGCCTGGTGCAAACCATCAGAATAGCGGCGGCCATCAAGAATACGGCCTGTTTGTTCATCCACAATTTTTACTGCCCCATCCAGCACAACATACTCAACATCTTTATCAAATAAAGTATATGCTTTTAGTAACTGCTGTACTGTATGAATGCGGTCAGCTTTTATGGAATAATCATTTAATATCGCTTCTTTTTTGTGCAGCTTTTTATCTGTATCCAGTGTTGCATCACCATCAATTGTTGCAAGATCAACTCCTATATCAGGGAGTATAAAAAAGGTTGAGTCTTCCCCGGCTTTTGTTATAAGCTGAATGCCTTTATCAGTAAGTTCAACAGAATTATTTTTTTCATCAATATAGAAATACAATTCTTCATCAACCTTAGGCATTTCTTTTTGCTGATCTGCGAGATAATAATTTTCTGACTTCTGCATTTTTACACGAATGCCCGGCTCACTTAAATATTTTATAAGTGCAGTATTTTTAGGCAAGCCTCTGAATGCGCGATACAAAGCAAGTCCGCCGCTTTTTGCATCATCATCGCCTTCATTAATTTTTTTCTTTGCCTCATTCAGAAATTGATTCACGGCACGCTTTTGCGCTTCAGCCAGTTTTTCTATGCGGGGTTTTAATTCAAAAAATTGTTGTGTGCTGTTATCTCTTCCAACAGGCCCAGAAATAATTAAAGGTGTACGCGCATCATCAATCAATACGCTATCCACTTCATCTACCATTGCATAATGGTGTTTGCGCTGTACCATTTCTTCGGGTGTGTGCACCATGTTATCGCGCAAATAATCAAAACCAAATTCATTGTTGGTTCCATAAGTAATATCTGCGAGGTAAGCTCTTCGGCGATCTTCAGTATTTGGTTGATGCCTGTCAATGCAATCAACAGTTAAACCAAGCCATTCAAAAATGGTTCCGTTCCATTCACTGTCGCGGCGTGCGAGATAATCATTTACTGTAACAATGTGAACGCCTTCACCGGCCAAAGCATTTAAATAAGCAGGCAATGTTGATACCAGCGTTTTACCTTCACCCGTTGCCATTTCTGCAATCTTTCCCTGGTGCAATACAATACCTCCAATCAACTGCACATCATAATGTACCATATTCCAGGTAATAAGACTACCACCGGCAGTCCAGCTATTCTGAAAAACTGATTTATCACTGTTGATTGTTATGTAATCTTTTTTTACACTCAGGTCACGATCAAGCTGTGTAGCTGTTGCAACAAGTTCAGTATTATCTTTAAACCGCCGTGCTGTTTCTTTAACTACAGCAAAAGCTTCCGGCAAAATATCATTTAGAGCTTCTTCAATTTTTTTATCACGGTCTTTTTTTAATTCATCTGCTTCTTTATATAAGGCATCGCGGTTTTGCATATCGCTTTCCGGCAAGGCGTCTGCTTCTGTTTTTTTAGCAGTTATTTCTTCATCAATTTCTTTTAAATGATCTTGTATACGTTGTTTAAACTCCTGCGTTTTATTGCGCAGTTCATCATTTGAAAGAGACTGGTATTCATTAAAAAATTGATTTATTTTTTCTACCTGCGGTTCAATTTTCTTTACATCCTTTTCACTTTTATTGCCGCCTAATATTTTACTTAAAATCTTGAGCATATCCGTATTATTGGGGATTGTCTGATATTTATTTAAAGAATTTTACGTTGTCAAAAATTATGCGCCTGTTTAATAAAGTCAAACTGGCAGAATCAAAAAATTGCAAGGTAATACTTTGTAAGGCGCAATAAATATCAAAACAATACG
>JABDGW010000095.1:196-8928 GCA_013285855.1 Bacteroidota bacterium | reverse complement strand
TGCTGAACTTATGCTTACTTAAAAGTTGATGCATGCTTCCGGGAGAAAAATGATATAAATGCCTTGGCACATCGTATGCCGCCCAATTATCTGAATATGTTTTTGCATCGTAACTTGTATAATTTGGAACGGCGATAATCAATATCCCTCCATCAGTTAATAAAGAAAAAAAAGTTTCAAGATATTTATGCAATTCATGCACATGCTCCAGTACATGCCAAAGTGTAATTACATCAAATGTGTTTGGTTGAAGGTTGAATAAATTTTCAGAAGGCATCAGTTCAACAAAAAAATCTTTTTTCGCATTCGCTCTTGCTGTTGCGTCCGGTTCTAAAGCAGTAACATTCCAGCCGGCTTTTTTCATAGTTGATGCAAATGCGCCAGTTCCTGCACCAATGTCTAAAAGGTTGCCTTTCTTTTTTGCACTGCTTTTTTCAACAAGCTTTCTTTTAGATTTAAGCGTAATCGAACGGACCGAATGATATAATTTATTGATTAAACCTTTTGAAGTATTGGAGTGGGAAATATAACCGGCAGACTGATAATATTTACCAATATTTTTTTCATCAGGAATATTTTGTGTAAAGCGAAGCGTACAATCAGAACATTGCCAGATTTCAAAAACTTCATTGCTTACTGTTTCGTCTTTTGCTTTTAATATAAAAGATATATTAGTGCTATTGCAAACAGGACAACTTTTGTAATGAATAAGATCATTCATTAAATTAATTCTTTCAATTTTTCAACAACTGTATCAATTTCTTTTTTTGTATTGTTTTTGCTGAAAGAAAAACGTACAGTAACACATTCTCCGTCTGGATTAATTGCACTTATTACATGACTGTTTGCATTGGCGCCGCTGGTACAGGCACTTCCGCCACTTGCACAAATATTATTAATATCAAGGTTGAATAAAATCAACTCGCTTTTTTCGGTTTTAGGAAAGTTTACACTTAAAACAGTATATAAACTGCAGCCGTTTACATCGCCGTTAAAAGTTACATTGTTTATTTCATTACATAATTTTTCAATCATGTAATTTTTTAGCCCATTGATATAAGTTTTGTCCTGCTCATGATTTCTAGTTGCCAGTTCAAGCGCTTTTGCAAAACCAACAATGCCATAAATATTTTCAGTGCCGGCACGCATATTTCTTTCCTGGCTGCCACCTTGTATAAAGGGTTTTATTTTATTTTTTTCGCTCACGTAAATAATGCCAACGCCTTTTGGTCCGTGAAATTTATGTGCAGCGCCGTTTATAAAATCAACTGGCATTGCATGAAGGTTAAATGGAAAATGACCAACTGTTTGAACAGTATCACTATAAAAAACAGCATTATATTTTTTGCATAATTCACCAACGGTATTTATGTCTGTGATATTTCCAATTTCATTATTGGCGTGCATTAATGTTACCAATGTTTTTTCATTTGATGAAGAAAGCAATCTTTCCAGATCATTCAGATCAACATGCCCGTTAGATAAAACTTTTATAAATTCAAGCTGGATATTTTTTTGTTTGTGCAAATGTTCAACCGTGTGCAATGTAGCATGATGTTCTAACGGCGAAGTAATAATTCTTTCGCAACCCAAATCTGAAATCGCTGCACAGATTGCCATGTTACTGCTTTCAGTGCCGCCACTTGTAAAAAATATTTCGCCCGGATTTGCGCCTAAAATCTTTGCAACTGTTTTGCGGGCATTTTCAACTGCTAATCTGGTTTCGCGTCCGTAACTGTAAATAGAAGAAGGATTACCAAAATGCGTGGTTAAATAAGGCATCATTGCATTAAGCACTTCTGTATCCAACTGTGTTGTGGCTGCATTATCAAAATAAATTCTCGTTTGCATATTTTACTTTCCGCCGCAAAGAAAATTCATTTTTACAAATAAATTCTACCAAAATCGTACATAAATAGCAGTAAGTAATAACAGAGTTATTATTATCATTACTATGATCCGGGGCGATACTTTAAACATGCCTGATTCAAATTGAATAGCATTAGAATTTACTTTAGGACCTGCGAGACTAATAGCAACCATTATCAAGACAGTGAAAACCCCTGACCATCCCATGCATACCAGGAATGGAATTTCCCATGTAGTAACTCCGGCTTTAACAACAGGAAAAGCAGTGTATAATAATGTGTCGTGCCCAAACCATTGCGCTGCATAATTATTGAAGATTACCGAAGTAAGAAAACCCACCAGGATACCCGCAAGTGCCGCTGTACCTGTAGTTCTTTTCCAGAACATTCCGAGCAGAAACATAGCCAGAATGCCAGGGCTAATAAAGCCGGTATATTTTTGAATAAATGTAAAACCACCTTCACCGCCAATGCCAAGCGTATCATTCCATGTTAACATCAGGCCAAGCAACATAGCTGCCACGATAGCAATTCTGCCGACAATTACAAGCTGCTTTTCACTTGCCTCTTTACCAAGATATTTCTTATAAATATCAAGCGTAAAAATGGTAGAAATACTATTGGCTTTGCCAGCCAGCGAGGCTACAATTGCTGCAGTTAGCGCAGCTATGGATAAACCTCTTAAGCCTGTAGGCAGAAAGGCCAGCACTGATGAATAAGCCTTGTCCTTTATCTGGTAAAGGTTTTCAGGACCGATATTCGCGGTAAGGCCAGTCATATGAACGCCGTTTTTATACAATACATAAGCAGCAATACCAGGAAGCATTACAATAATCGGCATCATTATTTTAAGCATGCCTGCAAACAGAATACCTGTGCGGGCAGTATTAAGATCAGCACCCAATGCACGTTGAGTAATGTATTGATTGCACCCCCAATAATTAAGATTTACAATCCACTGGCCCAGGAAATACATAGAAATGCCTGGCAGAATTACATAGCGTTGAATATCATATTGTGAAGAACCGGTGGTAGGCTTTTTAAAAATCATGTGAAAATGATCCGGTGCTGCTTTCACTAATGTTGAAAAACCATCTGCTACACCAGTGTTATTACCCACATGTTGACTTACCTGTTGCAACGCAAAATAAATGGTAGCAAAGCCTCCAATAATTAATACAGCCACTTGTATTACATCAGTATAACCAATCACTTTCATGCCTCCAAGCGTAATTACAAGGGCAAACAGGGCAAGGCCAATCATAATCGGATGAAGATATTCAGGGCCTAAAAGACCACTTATAGCCACAGCACCGAGATACATTATGGAAGTAAGATTTACCAAAATATAGAGGAATAGCCAAAACAGAGTCATTATTAATGAAACTGTATTATTATACCGCATTTTCAGAAATTGGGGCATGGTATAAATCTTATTCTTAAGATAAATAGGCATAAACCATACAGCGATAATAATGAGCGCTATCGCAGCAACCCATTCATAAACAGCAACTGCTACACCGGCAAAAAAACCATCACCACTCATTCCAACAAATTGTTCGGCAGAAATATTAGATGCAATTAAAGAGGCGCCAATTGCCCACCAGGTTAATGAGCCTGCTGCAAGAAAGAAAGCCTTTGAATCATGCTCCTTGCTTTTGCGGCGGCGGTAAATCCAATAGCCATACAATGCAACAATTAAAAAATAAAGAATGAAAACAAGATAATCTTTCGTTACAAGTTGGTTGTTCATGGCAAGTTGTTTGCGTTTTATATTTTATTCTTGAATCGTCAATCGCGAAACGTGAATGTAAGAACTAAACGATTTTATCAGCATTATAAAATTTATTTTATTTTTTAAATGCAATAAATTTTTCCAGATGTTTTTACATTAACTATACACGATAATAAACTTCATTCCATCTTAATTCATTTTTTAACTGGTGAAGATTTGTGTGCTCATTAATTAAAACAAATTCAATATTCGCCATTGATGCGAAATCTTCCAAATGTTCTGCCGTTAAGTTTTGACTGAAGCAGGTATGATGGGCACCGCCTGCATAAATCCATGCAGCACAACCTGTTTTCATATCAGGCATCGGTTTCCATAAAACCCTTGCTACGGGCAGCTTTGGCAATTCATGTTTTGGTTTGATGGCGTGCACTTCATTCACCAACAAACGAAAACGGTTGCCCATATCAATTACAGATGCATTTATTGCTTCACCTTCTGCAACATTAAACACGAGACGAACAGGATCAGCTTTGCCGCCAATACCTAAAGGATGAATTTCACAGCTTGGTTTTCCGTCAGCAATAGATGAACATATTTCCAACATGTGCGCACCCAGCACCATTTCATTGTTTGGCTCAAAATGATAAGTATAGTCTTCCATAAAACTATTGCCACCCTGCAAACCACTTCCCATTACTTTCATCGCACGAACCAAAGCAACAGTTTTCCAATCGCCTTCACCGGCAAAGCCGTAGCCAGCCTGCATCATACGTTGTGCTGCAATGCCTGGCAATTGCATCATGCCATGCAAATCTTCAAACGTATCTGTAAAACCTTTATAATTTCCATCTTCTAAAAAAATTTTTAAACCTAACTCAATTCTCGCTGCATCTTTTAATGATTGATGTTGCTTTCCTTTTTTCTGCAATGATGCACTTAATGTATAAGCGTTTTCATATTCTTCAATCAATGTATCAACATCAGCGTCACTTATATCATTAATTACTTTTACCAAATCGCCAATGCCATGTGTATTTACAGAAAATCCAAACTTATATTCAGCTTCAACTTTATCACCATCAGTAACAGCAACATAACGCATGTTATCACCAAAGCGCACAAATTTTGCACCTTGCCAATCGTGCCATGCAGCCGCTGCTCTTGCCCAAACATCAATTTGCAGTATTGTTGATTCCTCTTTCCAATAACCAACAACAACTTTCCTGTTCATGCGCAAACGGCTAACCATAAAACCGAATTCCCTGTCACCATGTGCACTTTGATTCAGGTTCATAAAATCCATATCAATATCATTCCATGGAATATCACGATTAAACTGCGTATGCAAATGCAGCAATGGTTTCTGCAAAATCTTCAAGCCATTAATCCACATTTTTGCCGGAGAAAAAGTATGCATCCACGTAATGACGCCGATGCAATTTTCTGATGCGTTTACTTCTTTGCAAACAGATAAAATTTCTTCAGGTGTTGTAACAATTGGTTTAAAAATGACAGAAACAGAAATCTCTTTTTCATCGTTTAAAGACTTCGCAATTGCCTGCGAATGTTCCGCAACTTTCTTTAATGTTTCTTCGCCATATAAATGCTGGCTGCCGGTGATGAACCAAACCTCAAGTTGCTTTAAATCTATCATTATTATTTTATTTATTTTTTAAACCACAAAGTCATAAAGAGCACAAAGTATTACAAAGATTTTGTGCCCTGGTGTCTTCGTGGTTCAATATTATTGTCCGTAATAAGAATCTTTACCATGCTTTCTTTCATAATGTTTTTTAATCAATGAATCCTTCAATCGTAATGCATCTGCTTTAATAGTTTCTGTAATGAATGCAATTTTTGCTATCTCTTCCAAAACTGCACTATTATAAACAGCTTTCGCAGCGTCTTTCCCCCAGGTAAATGGTGCATGATTACCAACCAGGATCATCTCCATTTCTGTATAACTAATATTTTTTTCTTTTAGAGCATTGATGATTTGAAAGCCCGTTTGATATTCATAATCTCCTTCAATCATTTCATCACTCATTGGTGCGGCACATGGAATATCACAGGTTGTATGATCTGCATGTGTTGTTCCGTAAATCGGAATGTCACGCAAACTTTGCGCCCATGCTGTTGCATAAGTTGAATGCGTATGTGCAATGCCGCCAATCATTTCAAAGCTTTTATATAGAACAGCATGTGTAAGCGTATCAGATGAAGGACGAAGATTACCTTCAATAACTTTCCCATCAAAATCAACAATTACCATTGTAGCAGGTGATAAATCTTTGTAAGGAATACCACTTGGCTTAATCGCAAACACATTTAAACTTCTGTCTGCAGCGCTTGCATTGCCAAACGTAAACAATACCAAACCCAATGCAGGCAATTGCATGTTGGCTTCGTAAGCGGCTTGTTTTATATGATCGTATTTGCTCATAATTTTTTAGTGAGAAGTGAGAAGGCAGATGTGAGATTTCACCTTTCACATTAATGTAATCAACACTACACTCATTGGTGGCAGAGTAACTGATAATTTATCACCATTTTTTTTGTAATCTGAAAAGCTTGTTGTCTTTACTTTATCCGGTTGCTGAAATGTGTTTATATCATTAAATTTTTGCGAGGTTAAAATTTCTCCTTCAATATTTTTGAATGTTATGTTTTGCAAAGATGCATTCACAGTGATCTTATTATGTGCATCAAGATTTACAATTGTAATATGAACAACACCGTTACTATCTTTTGATGCAGATGCATTTATTGCAGCTAAACTCTTATTCTCAAAAGTATAAGCAGGACTTGTAAATTCTAAAGGAAGCCATGTTGCATCCTGGTGGTATTTATAGAGATCAAAAACATAATAGGTTGGCGTAAGCAACATTTTGTCTTTATCAGTTAAGATAAGCGCCTGCAATACATTTACGGTTTGAGCAAGATTGGCCATGCGCACACGGTCGCAATGGTTATTAAAAATATTTAAAGTTGTTGCAGCAATTAATGCATCACGCAAACTATTCTGCTGGTATAAAAAGGCAGGATTGGTTCCCGGCTCAACGTCTGTCCATATTCCCCATTCATCAACGGCCAATGCCACTTTTTTCTGGGGATCATATTTATCCATAATGGCACTGTGTTTATTAATCAGCTCTTCAATATGTAAGCAGTTTTTCAAACCATTAAAATATTCCTGTTCATTAAAATCTGTAGCTGAGCCTTTATGTTGCCAATTATTAACTATGGTATAATAATGCATCGAAATTCCCCACATTTCCTGCACGGGAATTTTTTTCATGCATATTTCCATCCAGTTGTAATCATCAGCATTGGCACCACTTGCAATTTTCTTTAAAGATGTGCCCGGATAATCTTTACAAAACGTGGCATACCGTTTATATTGATCTGCATAAAACTCAGGCGTCATGTTGCCGCCGCAGCCCCAGGTTTCATTTCCAACACCCCAAAACGAAACATTGTATGGCGCATCATGCCCGTTTTTACGGCGCAGATCGGCCAATGTACTTTTGCCATTATAATTTAAATATTCTATCCAGTTTTCCATTTCCTGCGGCGTGCCTGTACCAACATTACCTGCGATGTAAGGTTCACATCCTATCAGATTGCAAAGCTGTAAGAATTCATCTGTGCCAAAGCTGTTATCTTCTGTAATCATGCCCCAGGTTGTGTTTACACGTTGCGGCCTTTTGCTGCGATCGCCAATACCATCACTCCAATGATATTGGTCTGCAAAGCAGCCGCCAGGCCACCGCAAATCAGGTACATGAATTTTTTTCAATGCTTCAACAACATCCAAACGAATGCGGTCTTTTTTAGGGACATTCAAATTATCGTCAACCCAAAAACCATCGTAAATACAACGGCCAAGATGTTCAGCAAAATGGCCATAAATGTATTTGCTGATCGTTTGATGAGATGTATCTGATATTGTTATTTGCATTGATGATTGTGCCTGTAAAAAGTAAGTTACAATTGAAAATAAAGTATAGAACGCAATTTTTTTCATACGCGAAAAGAGAATTTTTTAAAATTGATTGCCCGCTACCTGTCCGACTATTTGGAAAGCCGGAATCTCAATATCAATCGATGTACATATTCACTATTTACTTTCAACAAACTTCCCTAATGTTTTATATTTTTCATATCGCTTTTCATACATCTCAGTATTCTTTTTGTTGGGTTTATATTCCGCATCAAACCCCTGCCCCATTGCAGCCATAGCATCTTCTACTTTATTATAAATACCGGCAGCCGTTGCGGCAAACATGGCAGCACCCGCAGCGCAGGTTTGTTCAGATGAATGAATGCGTATCGGCATATTCATTATATCAGCCATCACCTGCATTATATAAGGTGATTTTCTTGCAACGCCGCCCAAACCAATCAAGCCTTTTACAGTTACACCTTCATTATTAAAACGCTCAACAATTGCCCTTGCACCAAAGCATGTAGCTTCTGCCAGCGCTTTAAAAATGCGTGGTGCACCGGATGCTAAGTTTAAGTTGATGATAGATGCTTTTAGTTCCTGGTTCGCATCAGGTGTTCTTCTTCCGTTCAACCAATCAATTGCTAATTCATCGTCTTCATGCAAAGCAATTTTTGATGCTTCTTTTGTAAGATAAGCGATTAAATTTTCATGTATATCTTTTAACAAAAGTTCTTTTACTACATCATTTATAACATCAGAGTTATGAATAATATTTTTAAATGAAGATGTAATCAAATTTCTAAACCAGGCATACGTATCACCAAATGCAGATTGCCCGGCTTCCATGCCCATCATGCCGGGAATAACGGAACCGGGAACCTGGCCGCAGATTCCTTTTACCAATTTATCTTTTACTTCATCCATCGGAGCCACCAACATATCGCAGGTTGATGTTCCCATCACTTTGCTTAAATGGTATGGTTCAATTTGACCGCCCACTGCCCCCATGTGTGCATCAAATGCGCCCACGCCTATAACAACGTTTGTTGATAAACCTAAACGCTCTGCCCATTCTTTTGATAAGTTACCTACAGCTTTATCTGAAGTGTAAGTTTGTTTGAATAATCTTGATGTAAAACCATCCAGCAAATTATCGAGCGAGGTAAAAAAATTATTTGGG
>JABDGW010000095.1:0-186 GCA_013285855.1 Bacteroidota bacterium | reverse complement strand
CCTCCGTAATCTTCTGCCCACAACGCTTTATGGCCTGCGGCACAAACGCTCCGTTTCATTTGACACACATCTTTTCCGCCGGTTAATAAAAACGGAATCCAGTCACAATGTTCAACAAAAGAATAGCATGCTTTGCGCACATCCTCATCAACTCTTAATATATGTAACAGCTTACTCCAAAACCAT
>JABDGW010000094.1 GCA_013285855.1 Bacteroidota bacterium | reverse complement strand
TGCATTGATCAGTATTGTTACAATTTGTTTATATGCGGGTTTAAAATTTTCTGCAATTGATGAATCAACACCAGCAGATTTTAATACAGCAGCATTTTGCTCCGCCATTAAATCAATGATCTTTACACCGGGCGCTGCAAGCAATACAATAAAGTTTATATCTTTTCGCTGTGATGCAACAATGGGTGCAATCATTGCGCCTTCACTATGACCAAGCAAACCGATTTTTTTATCGTTCACTTCATGTCGTGTTTTTAAATATTCAACAGAAGCATTTACATCATTTACAAAATCTGCAGTGGTTGATGTTGCAAAATCCCCGGTACTGTTTCCCATGCCGCGATCATCAACTCTTAGAACAACAAAACCATTGCGCGTAAGCGCATCTGCAATTACAGCAAATGGCTTTTGGCCAAATATAGTTTCATCTCTATCCTGAGGGCCTGAACCTGTTATTAAAAGTACTGCGGGAAAACTTCCATTGCCTTGCGGAATAGTAAGCGTGCCGCCATATTGCAAACCATTGGCATTGTAAATAACTTCTTCGCTTTTATATGGAAACGGAGGCTTAGGTGTTTGCGGATGAATTATTTGCTTTGCA
The DNA here is from genome assembly GCA_013285855.1 of Bacteroidota bacterium. Taxonomy (GTDB): domain Bacteria; phylum Bacteroidota; class Bacteroidia; order Chitinophagales; family Chitinophagaceae; genus Parafilimonas. The sequence goes on along the minus strand of JABDGW010000094.1, from coordinate 8,542 downwards.
ACATAAGGCACGCCTGATCTGTAAAAGTCCAGCGGAATGTTTACGCCTTGTGTAAATGTGCCTGAAAGTGTAGAATCGTTAACAAGTTTTCCTGTATAACTTACTTTTATTTTGCTGATGATAAAGTTGAGCGTGCTGCCTGACAGATCTGTTTTAACGTCAACTTTATCACATGCAATTCCGGTAACATTTTGATCAGGGCTGTCAAGCGTTCCTGAGTATGTTCCATCAGTTACCTGTGTTATATGTAATACGAGGTGAAGCTGTCCTGCAACGTTGAGTGTTCCATTCCATATACCTGAAAAATTATCCTGTGCGTTTATAATATTACAGGCAAGCAGACTTAATATACATATTGCAGATCTGAATTTCATAATTGTGTTTTTTTTGTTTGATTTCTATACAGGTTATAAGAATAAAATATTGGTATTAAAACAAGCACAGTTAAAATTGCAATAGCTATGTAACCTGCCCATACAGGATTTAAGAATAAAACAATTACTGCAAAAAATATTCCGCCAAAAAACCAAAGTCTTCCAGCTACCTGGTGTGTTTTTCTCCAGTTCTCTTCATTTTCTAAAGTCCACGGTAAGCGTAAACCCGCAAAATAATTTGGTTTGATATTGTACATGTTATTGCCAAGCAAAGCAAATAACAAGCCCATTGCCACAAAAACAAATTTCATGGTCATGCTTGTATTGTTATGTGCTATTTCATAAATAAGCATTATCCATACTGCTGAAAGATACAGCGACACTGAAAATGCCATTCTTTGCATCCGCTCTTTATTTTGTGCTGCATATTTCTTAGGATCGATTTTATAAATATTTGTAACAATTAAATAAACAACAGCATTTCCCAGCGTAAGCGATAACACGAGGATCAGTAATTCATGTTTGGTTCCATAGCGGTCAATCGTTCCTTTTAAATCAAAATGCATGGGAACAGTTTGCGGAATTTGTTTCCATAAAACAGCCAGATAAATTGCAGGCACCAGCATTATTGGCCAGACGATCCTGCGTAAAAAAAGATTCATATTATTTATTTTTTTTTGGTTTGAACTGCATTAGCCATTTTACAATTTCATCCATTACAGTTGTGTTTAGAGAATAATAAACATATTGCCCTTCCTTTTTTGTATTCACTAATTGCGCCTGTTTTAACAAATCAAGATGATGTGAAATGCTTGGAAAAGAGATATGGAATTTGTCTGCAATTTCACCCGCTGTTAAATCTTTTTTTTGCAGCATTTCAAGAATTTCCCTGCGTGTAGCATCGTTCAAAGCTTTAAACACAATATTCATTTAGATAATTGTATATTTAGACAAATATCTAAATACTATTTTTAATAAACAAATTTTTTTTAAACAATTTTTAAAATTTTTTGCGACGGTAAATAATGAAGCAGGAATTATCGTTATTATTCGTGGCTGGGATAAACAATATTAAGCTGTGCTCTTACTTCATCCATGATCTTAATAACGTGTATGCTTGCGCTGTGAGGAAGTATTTCGCTTTCAATTTTCTTTTCCTTTAAACACCTGATCACTTCTTCTACCTCATACTGAAAACCACGGCCTTGCCAGGAAGGTATGTGCTTGAATGAAGATTCGTTGCTGATGATCACTTCAATTTTTTCGGGATGTTCTGTCCATGGCTTTTTTATGTGGATAGTTCCTTCGCTGCCATATATCCATGCACTGCCTTCAGTTTGCGTAATGATAGAAGATTCAAGCATGGCATAATTGCCATTATTATAACGCAGCATTATGCCGCAGGTTTCATCAATATGCGCTTCATTTATTTTGCCGCAGGCACAAATACTATCCGGGTTGCCTAATAAAAAATAGCTTAAATAAATCGTATAAATACCAACATCAAGCAAAGAACCGCCGCCTAATTCAGGATTAAAAAAACGATTGGTTTTATCTTTTTCTGCAATAAAACTCATGTCTGCATGAAGATGTATAATGTTGCCGATTGTTCCCGACTGAATAATATTAAAAAGGAATTGAAAGCTGGGAAGAAATCTTGTCCACATGCCTTCCATTAAAAAAGTATTATTTTTTTTTGAAGCTTCTATAAGGGCGGTTACCTGTTTTTCATTTATGGCAAGCGGCTTCTCGCACAATACAGGAATTTTATTATTAAGGCATTCAAGCGTTTGATTAAAATGTAAAGGATGCGGTGTTGCAATATAAACTGCATCTGGTTTATTGTTTAAGAAAGCATCCATATCGTAAGTAACAACGCCGCCAAATTTTTGTACAAATACTTCTGTATTTTCACGCCTGTTACCCAATACAACGCTTATTTCACAGGCTGTATTTTTCACATATTTTAAATCTTCTGCAAACTCTTTGGCAATATTTCCCGGACCTATTATTCCCCAGCGCATTGTAATATTTTTAAGAGGAAGGTTATTTTATCTTATCCAATGATTCTTCTTTAACCCAAATGCTAATACTTCCAGCTTTGACCGGGAAGATAGCAATGCCTTCTTCATTAGTAATAACTGTATCAGCAAAGCTTTCGGTAACATCAATAAATTTTCTGCCGGCATTCAAACCGCCTAAATTCATTTCTTTAAATCCATCATCACTGTTAGATAATACTACAACAAAACCTGCATTTTTATTTTCTTCAGTACCTGAAACAAACCAACCTATATTATTGGGATGATCGAAATAATCGCACTGCTGCCCTTCAAATAAATATTTTCTTATCATCATCATTTTATACAAATGCGGAACAGGTGCAAGCTCAATTGTGTTTCCATTTACTGTATAAGAGCCACCATAATAATCTGTATAGAAAACACATGGAATGCCTTCCTGCCGTAAAAGTATCAGGGCATTGGCATGTGGCTTAAACCAATAATCAACAAAAGATTCAAGTGCCTGTGTGGGTTGCGTATCATGATTATCTACAAATGTTATTGCACTTTGGGAGCGTGTTGCTGTAAGTGTATTATTAAAAATATCGGGCAAGCTATAATCTTTTCCCTGTTTTGAAGCTTCATAAAAATTATGATGTAAAGGCACATCAAATAACTGAACACGATTTTCCATTACATCAAGATATTCAGTTAAAAATTTAAGGTCGTGGCTCCAGTATTCTGCGATTGTAAAAAATTGCTTTTGAAAGGTTGTATTTAAGTAATCTAACCATTCTTTATAAAATTGCGGGGAAATATGTTTTACCGCATCCAGACGAAGACTATCAGCATATATAGTTTCAATAAACCATTTGCCCCAATATTTTAATTCAGCAGTTACATTGGGGTTTCTGAATTCAATATCGGCACCAAGCAAATAATCAAAATTTCCAAACTCATCGCCTACAACATCATCCCAAAGATCACCATGCTCATTTAAAATTTTAAATATGCATTTCTCACCGTTATTTGTACATTCATCAACGCCGGTAAAGGCGTGCCAGTCCCAAACAAATTCAGAATATTTTTTATTGCGGCCGGGAAAATAATATTTCGTGTTTATTTCTTTTTCAATAGGCTCTGAAATCACTTTGTTCCTGTCATTAAAATCCACTTTTACTACCGAGACTTTTTCCTGTTCATCTGCACCATTTTTATGATTTAAAACAATATCAGCCATTACGCTTAAATTGTTTCTGTGTAAAACTTTTACTGCATTTATTAGTTGATTTTTTGTACCATATTTTGTTTTAACAGAGCCTTTCTGATCAAATTCACCCAAATCAAACAAATCATATACATCATACCCAACACCATCAGCCCCCGCGGATGATTTATATGCTGGCGGTAGCCATACATCTGAAATACCGATCCATTGCAAATGCTCTGCCTGTTCAACCACTTGTTTCCATAATTTACCTTTTGGATAATACCAGTGGAAAAACTGGAAAATTGTTTTACGCATAATGTTGCTGATAAAGTTTTTTATATACCTTAGCTATGAACAAGCCCGAACCAATAATGGTTCAATGATTTACTAAAATCATACCATGAGTAAGGGCATATTTTTTGTGGTATAAAATAAGCAAAGCGATTCCTATGATGTTTATTACCATTTCTCCAAAACAGGCCGAACAGTATTCTTACACCTGCATTCGTCTTAAACAGATGATAAATAAAATGTGCGCCGCACGCAAGACGCTCGAAGGAATTGCAAACGCCAGTTTTGATAAATCATTTTCAAAATGTGTGTACTTGTTTACATCAGAATCGTTGCAATGCGAAAATGAGATCCGCGCTCAGATTGAATCTCTCAGTTGCTTTAATTATGAAGATAACAATATCAACAGTCAAAAAACTTCACCCGCAAATGCAATAAACGGGATTGAATCTATTTGTAATTATTGCGAGAAAGCTTATTTAAAGCCCTACAAAAAATTATTGAGTGATAAACATATTGGCAACTCATTAAAAAGCCTTATGCAAAATCATCTGCAATTGTTTATGTCAAGCCTTACTCAACTTCGATTATTTAATGAAGTAAAAACTGCTGCTAAGTTAAATTGAGTGTGGTGTTGTTTCTACATTCAACAATTACATTCGGCATTGTTTTTTCATTCTTATTAAAAAACATTATATGAGATCTCTATGGACAGGCTCAATCAGCTTTGGGCTGGTAAATATCCCCATAAAATTATACAGTGCTGTTGAAGCAAGCAGTCTTGATCTGGATATGCTGGATAAAAAAGATCATTCAAATATCCAGTTTAAAAGAGTGAACGAAAAAACAGGAAAAGAAGTGGCATGGGAAAATATTGTAAAGGGCTATAAAATAGATAATCAATATGTGATTTTGAGCGATGAAGATTTTAAAAAAGCGAGCCCTGAAAAAACTAAGACAATTGATATAACGGAGTTTGTTGAATTGGAAGAAGTGCAGCCAATTTATTACGATTCATCTTATTATATTGAACCTGAAAAAAATGGCGGAAAAGCTTATGTATTGCTACGGGATTCATTAATCAAATCCAAGAAAGCTGCATTAGGAACTTTTGTGTTGCGAAATAAAGAAAATCTTTGCCTTATTAATGCTTCAGATAAAATTTTGGTGCTGCATAAAATTCGTTATGCAGAAGAAATAAGAAGCACAGAAGATATAAAAGTGCCTGAATCAAAGATCAGCACTGCCGAAGTTCAAATGGCAATGAAATTAATTGATCAGTTAACCGGCGAGTTTGATATTTCAAAATATAAAGATACTTACACCGATACTTTATTAAAGTTTATTAAAGCAAAAGCAAAAGGCAAAAAATTCCATGCGCCTAAAATGCATGTGGTACATTCCGGTACAAAAGATTTAATGGAAGAACTTAAAGCAAGCCTTTCCCAAGTTAAGCGTAAGGCATCTTAAATTGCGAAACTTGAAAAGAATAATTATTTTATATCAAAAGCCTGCGTTTAAAAGTGTAATCTAAAAGTTTAGAAAGGTTTAGGTAGCGCAAAAATTGTATTGGCCATCTGATTATTTGTGAAGATGAGTAAGCTTAAATAATTCTCATCTTACAATATGATAATTAATTGCGGTGGGGTTTACACATCTATATATTTAACGGGATTAGCTTTTTTTTCTGAATATGGAAAGCAGAACAATAATGATAACGATAACTATCAAAACGCCAACCCAAACGCCTGTTTTAAAAATAGCTCCAATAGCTTCACATGAACTTAATAACAGCGAAGACAGAACGAATAAAAAAAATAATTTTATTTTGAGCATATGCCTTATTGATTAATTTCTAAAGGTATATGTTTTGATATGTATAAGCTTTCTTATAGATATTATTTATCTACAATTCAAATTGTTTTCAAAAGTAGTTTTTTATAGTAAAGTCTTATTGTGTTTCTACATTGAATTACTTAAAAAAAGTTGTCGAATGCATCCTCTTAGATTATTTTATTTTTTTACTCAGTCCACATAAATATATAAGGAAGCTTTTAAGCTTCCTTATATACCCTTACATAAATTATAATAAAAATTAGAGTTCGGCTTTTTCTATTGCTAAACCTTCCTCAGTAACAGACATAGAAACATGCATGTATTTTTCATCGTGCTGGCTTACATCGAGGCCTTTTTCTTCTTCTATATCACTTACACGCAGTGGTACAATAAAATTAACCACTTTAAAAATGAGGAATGAAGCGATAAAGCTATAACTAACTGCACAAAGCATAGCTTTAACCTGGGTAAAAAAGAACGCGGCGTTTCCGTAAGCCAGTCCGTTAGCTCCGGCACTATTAACGGCTTTGGTCGCAAATATGCCAGTCATTAGCATACCTACCATGCCACCAATGCCATGACAAGGGAAAACATCCAATGTATCATCCAATGAACTTTTTGATTTTATATAAACCGCAATATTTGAAACTACTGCTGCAACCACACCAATAAAAATACTTTGCGGAATAGCTACATAACCTGCAGCCGGTGTAATAGCCACAAGCCCAACAACAGCACCTATGCAAAAACCGGTAACAGAGGGTTTTTTGCCTTTTAAAACATCAAAGAACATCCATGAAAGACCTGCCGCAGCAGCAGCTGTATTAGTTGTTGAAAAAGCAGATACAGCAAGTGCATTGGCGCCTAAAGCAGAGCCTGCATTAAAACCAAACCAGCCAAACCACAACAATCCTGTACCAATTAATATATAAGGAATATTGGCAGGTACTGTTTCTTTATGTAAAATATGCATCTTCCTGCGTTTAAGTACAATGGCACCGGCAAGCGCTGCACAACCTGCAGAAATATGAACCACAGTGCCGCCTGCAAAATCCAGTGCGCCCATCTTAAATAAAAATCCACCAGGATTCCAACTCCAGTATGCAAGCGGAGCATATACCAATAAGCTAAACAATATAGTAAAAAGCACATAAGCTGTAAAACGCATTCTTTCTGCTATCGCTCCCACAACAAGTCCTGGCGTAATAACGGCGAACATTAGCTGGAACATTGAGAACAGGGATTTAGGTATAGTGGGCCCAAGAGACCACGGTTCACCGGAGGCTACACCTTTATACATAAAATGAGAAGCCGGGTTGCCAATAAATCCATTCAAAAACCCATTTACCGGTCCACCAAAGCACAAGCTATATCCAACTATAATCCATAAAATACTTACCACTCCGGCAGCTACCACGCTTTTCATCATAGTAGAAAGTACATTTTTACGGTTTACCATACCACCATAAAAGAAAGCTAAGCCGGGCGTCATTAAAAATACCAGCGCAGTAGCTACAAGTATCCAGGCAATGTCCGCTACATTATATTTGCCATCGTCAAAGTTTGGTAATGCAGGTACAAAAATGGCTCCTATAGCTACAATAGCTAAAATAATAAAAGGAGCATAATTTTTAAATGTAGGTTTGCTCATAACACAATTTTTAAATTAGAAAAATTTTTATTTAATAATTTTAAGCAATTATATTACTTTTTGCTTAATCAATTTTAAAAAAATATACATTTTTTTAAATAGTATGTGTATAAATAAAATAATTTAATAGGTTTTGGAATTACTTATTTATTCACAATTATAAAATCCAGGTGAAAAAATCTCACCATTTGCTGAGACTATTAAAAGTGATAGGTTGCCGCAAGTATGCCTGTAAAAGTTGATTTTGTGGGATTACTTTTATGATCAACAAATATTTCATCCTTACCTGCATCCAATCTCAACTCTGGAATAATTGTAAGATTACCCACTTTAAAATTTGGTGAAAGCGTTATATCAAATATGCTTGTTGGAATATCGCCAATGCTTAATATTCCCTTTTTGTTATCAAAATATTCTCCTCTTAATGTAATACCAAAACTACTTGAAGGATCAACATTAAAATATAAAGCAGAACCCCACCAGCTTTTGCTGCTTCCGCTCTCAGGTTTTACAGATTGTACAGTACCATTATACCCTATACTAAACATATCAGTAACTGCAGCAGTTACTACCAAATCAAATTGGGTTAAACTGTAACTGCCACCATAAGTTCCCTGATAATTTAAAAATGCCTTTACTTTATCGTTTGAAGTACCAGTACTGAATTGCGCTATGGCATATTTGCGCGACATAGTTGTAGTAACCATATCTGAAGGGTTGGCTACACCTAACATTAACGCGCTTTTTCCCCCTAAGCCTATATCTGCTTTTAAACCAGTATGCGAAAAGGGACCATACGAAAACATATAATCCATACTATAGTTGCGGTTTAAATAAGCATCCACTAATTCATATCCTATATGTGTTGCCCATTTACCCATTGTTAGTTTAAACTTATCCGAAATAGCATAGCTTACGTAAGCCTGCTTTAAAGAAGATAAAGTGGTGTGATCAGGGTTAGCATAAGAAAATTCTTCAGCTCTTCTTCCAAATCCTAAATCAATAAAAGCACTTGCTTTACCAAAACTATGTGCAGCCTAATTCAAAGGAATTTTGAGAGTTTGTAAAAGAAGTGTAATTGTTAGTGACTGGTTCACCGGTTTCAGGATCTTTTGCATTAGCAAAATTGTACCGGTAATAGACATCAATTGAGCCTGTTATTGTTGGCCATGGCGAC
>JABDGW010000093.1 GCA_013285855.1 Bacteroidota bacterium | reverse complement strand
GGCAAGCCCCATGATATTGATCAGAGAAAAAACTTTGTTTTTCCAAAGATTTCTAAATGCAGTTTTTAAATAATTTTTGAACATGTTATAAGTTTTAAGTTCTATGTTTTAAGTTGTACGTCAAAAGAGGAAAATATCGTAACCCATTCTTCATTTTGATTTTTACTTTTTAATTTTCATTCCGTTCTTAAACTCTTTACAGGATTTGCTATTGCTGCTTTTATTGCCTGGAAGCTTACTGTGAAAATTGTTATTATCAATCCGCCAATTGCTGCTGCAATAAATATCCACAATGAAATACTTGTTCTATAAGTATAATCCTGCAGCCAATTATGCATAAAATAATATGACAACGGAAATGCAACCAGGAAAGAAATGATAACAAGCAATACAAAATCTTTCGACAATAAATTCCAAACATTAAATACTGATGCGCCTAAAACTTTGCGCACACCAATCTCTTTTTTGCGCTGCTCTGCGACAAATGATGTTAATCCAAACAAACCCAAGCAAGAAATGATAATTGCCAACACAGCGAAGATGCCGGCAAGCTTTCCAACGCGTTCTTCATCGCCAAATTTTGCTGCATAATCATCATCTACAAACTTGTATTCGAAAGGTTGATCTGTGTTAAATTTTTTAAAGATCGGCTCTATCTTACTCAATGCATTTTTTGCGCTAACATCAGGATTTAATTTAAGCAAAGCCATATTGCCGGGCTCATTCGATAATACATAAATAACAGGCCGCACTTCATCATAGGGGGATTCAATTACCATATTATGTATAACGCCAATAACTTTCAAAGGCTGATCCCACCATGTCATTGTTTGCCCGACAGGATTTTTCAAATTCATATACTGCACAGCAGCTTCATTCAACACAACAGCAGCAGAATCTGTTGCAAAATCTTTTGAAAATCCACGGCCTTCTTTTATTTGCCAGCTAACTGTTTTACCGTAATCATAAGAAGCGCTAATCACACCAAAATCAGTAGAAAGATTTGGATCTTTTCCCGGCCAGCTAAATCCACTTGTACTGTTCCAGATACCGGTTGTCGGGCTTTCAGATTCGGCAAAAGATGTTACTGCTCCTGTTTGCATTAATTCATCTTTTACTGCTTCAAAATGATCATGAATAGAAGGGTTGCCTGTTGGAATACTGATAAGATCAGCACGTGTATACCCAACCGGGCGATCTTTTGCGTATTGAATTTGCCGATATACAATAACAGTTCCGATGATGAGTGAAACGGAAACGCTGAATTGTAATACCACCAATACTTTACGTGGAAGAGCTGCATAACGGCCAGCCTTGAATGTGCCTTTCAAAACCTTTACAGGGCTGAATGATGATAAATAAAATGCAGGATAACTTCCGGCTATTAATGCGGTAATAAAAATAAAAGCAACACCAATCAACCAGAACATAGGATTGCTCCATAATATCGTCATGTGTTTATCAGCAACCTGGTTAAAGAATGGTAATGCAAGCCACGCAATTAATATTGATAAGATGAAAGCAAATAAAACGGTTAAAAAAGATTCGCTAAAGAATTGCCAGATAAGTTGTTTGCGTAATGAACCAATTGTTTTTCTTATACCAACTTCCTTTGCACGTTTCTCGCTTTTTGCGGTACTTAAGTTCATGAAGTTGATGCACGCAAGCAGCAAAACAAATATGCCGATAACAACAAACATCTGAACATACTTTATTGCACCTCCAACATTTTTTCCATCTTTAAATTCAGAGTATAAATGCCATTTGCTCATCGGCATTAGAAAAAGTTCAGGCTTCTTTTTCTGTAACAGTGCATTTACTTTTTTAAGTTTTGCATCTTTTATTCTTGCTGAAACAGTTGCGAAATCAACATTGTCATTTATCTGTACAAATAATGAAGTAAAGTTTGGTCTCCACGGATCTTCCATGCTTTTTAAATTGTTGTTGGTATAAAAGAAATCCCATGAAGCAATAAAATTCAAGTTGGCAAAAGTTGAATTCTGCTGGAAATCTTTATATACACCGGCAACTTTCATCGGTGGCATTTGATCCACCTTTATCATTTTATTTATTGCATCATCATTACCAAAATATGCTTTTGCGGCAGATGCAGAAATTATAACAGAAGAAGGATCATTCAACGCATTGCGACTGCCTTTTATCATAACAAGAGAAAACATATCGGGCATTTCTTTTTCGAAATAGCCACCTGTTTCCTTTAACTTTTTATCACCTACGGTAACAGTATGATTGCTGTTCGTAACGGTAACAATATGATTGCCCCAATTCACTGCCATTACAATATGCTTAAAATCGCTGCCGTAATTTGTTCGCAGTTCATTGGCTAATGGATACGGCACACTCCACCATGTTTGTACTTCACCGTTATTGGTTACGTTTTGAATGACTTGTGCAATGTGATCATAATTATTAAAATTTTTATTGAATGAAAGCTCATCATACATCCACAAGCCGATCAATATTGCAACAGCCATTCCTAATGAAAGCCCGATTATGTTGATGAAAGAATGCATTATATCTTTTAGAAGACTACGCCATGCAGTTTTGAAATAATTTTTAAACATGATACCAAATCAAAATTTAAAAGTTAGAAGTCAAAAATTTTAGTTTCATAATTTTTTGAATTTTGATTTTTGACTTTTTAATTTTTTATTCTGTTCTCAAACTATTCACCGGATTAGCAATGGCTGCTTTTATTGCCTGGAAGCTGATAGTGATTACAGCAATCAATAAAGCAACAATTCCACCTAATGCAAAAACCCACCATGCAATATTTATTCTGTATGCATAATCCTGCAACCATTTATCCATTGCCCAAAACGTTACGGGAATTGAAATAATAAATGCAATTAAAACAAGCGATAAAAATTCTTTTGATACCAACACTAAAACATTTTGAACAGAAGCGCCAAGTACTTTTCGAATACCAATTTCTTTTGTGCGTTGCTCAATTACAAATGCTGATAAACCAAATAAACCAAGCGTGGCTATAATAATTGCAAGAATGGCAAACGCAGAAAATATTTGTTGCGTTCTTAATTCGCTTGCATATAAGGCAGCAAATTTTTCATCAAGAAAATTATAGCTTAATGGTCCTTGCGGATTAAATGAATTCCATTTTGTTTTTAAATCACTTAAAAAGCTTGTTACATCTGTTGTTTTTATTTTAATAATGAGTCCTCCATAATTATTTCCGAGCAACATCATTAACGGCGCAATTTTTTGTTTGGCTGATGCATAATTAAAATCATTCATCACACCAACTATTTTGTACGGCATCTGACCTGAACGCATGATTGTTTTCCCGATTGGATTTGTGTTATTCCATCCTAATTCATGCACGGCTGCTTCGTTAATAACAGCGGCTGCACTGTCACTTCCAAAATCCTTTGAAAAATATCTTCCTTCTTTTATTTTGATGCCGAGTGTTTTCAAATAATCATAGTCTACATGATAAATATTCATGTGAATATCTGAGCCGTTGCCGTTTTCATTTACAGGATACACTTCTGTTCCATCCATAAAAACATCTCCGGGTACTGATCTTGATATGGTCGCAGCAACAACACGGCTATCCTGTAAAACACTTTGTTTAAATGCGTCCTGGTTGTTGCCCATCAATCTTCCGTCAGGCAAAAACAAAACCTGTTCTTTATCATAGCCCAGCTTTTTGTTTTGCATGTAATGCAATTGTTGGTAAACAATAATGGTTGAAATAATTAATGTAGTTGAAACAAAAAACTGGAAAATAATTAAGCCACTTCGCAGTGAGCTTTTATTGCGACCGGTTCCTGATGAACCTTTTAAAACTTTTATCGGATTGAAGGACGATAAAAAAAATGATGGATAAATGCCGGCAATAACTCCAACAAAAAATACTAATGCAATCAGCACAAGAATAAATTTATAATTTAGTAAATCACCAACACTGATCTGCTTTCCCGAAACCTGGTTAAAGTAAGGAAGTAGTACAAATATTAAAGCGATTGCAAGCAACATAGCGCAAAAACTTATCAGTACAGATTCAGATAAAAACTGCTTTATCAATTGCCACTTTGCCGAACCCATCACTTTTCTAACGCCTACTTCTTTTGCTCTTTTTACAGAACGTGCAATGGAAAGATTAGTGAAATTTACGCATGCCAACAATAAAATAAATACTGCGAGTACTGAAAAAATGTAAACGTATTGTATATCGCCATTTGGCTCAATTTCGCTTTTGGTATGCGAGTAAAGATGAATATCGGTAAGTGGTTGTAATGAAAAAATAAATGTATTCACTGCTTTCCTTGCTTCCGCCAAACTAATACCCATATCGAGTTGATTTTCTGGTACCACGTATTTGGCAACTAATTGCGGGAATTTTGCCTGCAATTTTTTTGGATCAGCATTTTTATTCAGTAACAAATAAGTGTATTCTCCAAGATTATTCCATGTTGGGTTTGCTATATGCCAGGTAGTCAAACTTAAAAAAGCATCAAGATGAAAATGTGAATTGTCAGGTACTTTATCAAACACACCTGTTACTTTAAATAAAGCATTATGCAAACCAATTATTAAAGACTTGCCAACAGGATCTGCATCACCAAAATATTTTTTTGCGAACGCTTTTGAAATAACAATACTGTTGGGCTGAATCAATGCATCTTTATTGCTTCCTTCAATTAAAGGAATAGAAAATATTTGCAGGAAATTAGAATCTGCAAATGCAAGGTGCTCTTCTTTAAATTGTTTATCATCATATTTTACAAAATCAGTTGCGGGAGAGACTCTTGTAAAGGCTTCTACCTCGGGAAAGGCACTTTTTATTCCCAGGCCAACGGCATAATCTACCATGGGATAGACTGCAACATCACCGTTTCCTGTAACAGATAAATTGAGACGATAAATATTTTTTGCGTCTGTAGGATACTTGTCATAATTGAATTCATTGTAAACAAACACAGCGATCAGCATAAAACAGGTAAGCCCAATTGCAAGACCAATAACATTTATAAAAGAAAAAACTTTGTTCTTTTTAAAATTCCTGAATGCAGTTTTGAAATAATTTTTGAACATTTTGTTTTGTTTAAGCTAATAGCTGTTGGCCATTAGCTATTAGCTAATCATTATTCCGTCCTCAAACTCTTCACCGGATTTGCCAGTGCCGCTTTCATTGCCTGCAAACTCACCGTGAGTAAAGCAATTATTATTGCTAGAACTCCTGCCACAATAAATATCCACCAGCTTATACTTACACGATAAGCAAAACTTTGTAACCATTGATGCATTGCCCACCATGCAACAGGAAATGCAATTACTGAAGCTATCAACACAAGCTTTGCAAAATCTTTTGACAACATCGCAACAATACCACCAACACTTGCGCCCAAAACTTTGCGTACACCAATTTCTTTTGTGCGTTGCTCTGCTGCATATGTAACTAAACCAAACAAACCCAAACAACCAATAAAAATTGCAAACACTGCGAATGTTATAAATAGCTTTCCGGTTTGTTGTTCTGATGTATAAATGTTATTAAAGTCAGCATCCATAAATGTGTAATTAAAAGGTTGGCCAGACGTCATACTGATCCATTTTGTTTGTATGCTGTTGATAACTGAAGGAATATTTTTTGTATTGATGCGCACCGCAATGTTGCCCCAGTTTTCTCCTTTGTTTATAATAAGCGGACCAACATTTTGATGCATGGAGCTAAAGTTGAAATCTTTCACCACACCAACTACATGATAAGCTACAGAACCACTAATGGTGCTGTTACCAAAATCAGGGCGATATAAAACTTCTTTCAATGGATCTTTAAACCCAAGTACTTTTATTGCAGATTCGTTAAGAATTACACCAACAGAATCTGTTGGAAAGTCTTTAGAAAAATTTCTGCCTTCCTTCATTTGCATACCAAGTGTTGGTATATAATTTTCATCTACATAAAAATTAGTTAGCACCACTGCTTTGGTTGGATCCATTGCTGCATCGCGAAACCAGCCTTCATTATCAAATTGAGGTGAGGTTGGCATGTCGCCGCTTATTGTTGCGTTGGTTATACCAGGAATATTTAATAATTCATTTCTGAATGTGTGTATTTGTTTATCGAGATACCATGCATTGTGCAGCACAAAAACCTGGTCGCGGTTATAACCAATTTTGCGGCTGCGTATATAATCGAGTTGATTATAAATTACAATTGTTCCAATAATTAATATAATTGAAATGGTGAATTGAAAAACAACAAGCCCGCTGCGCAACCAACTGTTTTTAAAACCTTTTGCAATTTTTCCTTTTAAAACATCTATCGGCTGAAATGCTGATAAATAAAACGCGGGATAGCTGCCTGCAACACATCCAACAACAAATACCAATCCTATCATTACAGGAAAAAGCCATGTTGAAAATAAAGTTGCAACACTCATTTGCTTTTCAGCTAATTGATTAAACAGCGGAAGTAACAATGCAGCAATACCAATTGCAAGAATTAATGAAAAGAAACTTAATAAAACAGATTCAGTTAAAAACTGTGTAATAAGATTTGAGCGCAATGAACCTGCCACTTTTCTTATACCGACTTCTTTTGCACGATTAGCAGAACGTGCAGTTGAAAGATTCATAAAGTTTACGCAGGCAATCAATAAAATGAAAACAGCGATCACTGAAAAAATATACACGTACGTGATATCACTGTTTGCTTCTATTTCATAAGATTTATTTGAATACAAATGAATATCAGTAAGCGGCATTGCATGATAAATAAAATGACTGCCTTTGTTTGTTAAGTCTTTTAATGAAGTGTGCAATTGAGCTTCTAATTCTTTACCGAGATAATTATTGATGGTTGCATCAACATCTTTTTGCAATTTTTGTTGCGTAACACCAGGACGTACCAAAACATAATTATATGTATTGTTGCTAAGCCATGAATCATTTACGTTATTTGTTTTTTCGCGAATAAAATGAAAATGAAAATGTGATTGCTTTGGAATATCTTTTATTACGCCGGATATTTTACAATAGTTGGTGTTATCAACAACTAAAGTTTTACCGATAACATTTGTACTGTTGAAATATTTTTTTGCAGTGGTTTCATCAATCACAATTGAATTTGGATCTTTTAAAGCAGTTTCAGGATTACCTTGTATCATCGGCACAGTAAACACTTTAAAAAAAGTAGAATCTGCAAATACTGCATTATGATCCTGCACATTTTGATTATCTTTTTTTACAAGTATATCAGACTGGTAATTTAATCTTACTGCTTCTTCAATTTCAGGAAAATCTCTTTTTAATGTTGGCGCTAACGGATCTGGTGCAACCGCAAAAATTGCCGATGTATTGTTGAAATAAATATCTGCATCCAAACGATAAATGCGGTCTGCATTTTTATTGTATTTATCATAACTTAATTCATCCACTACATACAAAACAATTAATAAACAAACAGCAAGTCCACTGGCAAGGCCAATAATATTAATTGCAGAAAATGCTTTGTTTTTCCAAAGATTTCGCCACGCTATTTTGAAATAATTTCTGAACATAAAGAAGATTTCTGATGTCTGATTTATTTTCAATTTGGATCACTCCGTTCTTAAACTCTTTACAGGATTTGCTATTGCTGCTTTTATTGCCTGTATACAGATTGTTACAATAGCTATCATCAATGCGGCTGCACCGGCAATACCAAACACCCACCAGCCAATGTTAACGCGGTAAGCATAATCCTGCAGCCAGCGGCTCATAATGTACCAGCCAACAGGTATGGCAAGTAATAAAGAAATAAAAATGAGTTTTAAAAAATCACGTGATAGTAATACCAAAATACTTTGTACCGATGCGCCCAATACTTTACGGATACCTATTTCTTTTGTGCGCTGTAATACATTGTATGCAGATAGGCCAAGAAGCCCGAAACATGCAATGAGGATTGCCAAAAATGCGAACACGCCAAACACTTTACCAAACAGCAAATCAGCTTTGTACTGCTGTCCAAATGATTCATCAAGAAAAAAATAATCAAACGGATCTTTTGGAAAATAGCTATTCCAGATTTTTCTTAGTGAAGCAACTGTTTGCTGTGCATTACCCGAGTTTATTTTCAGCGAATAAAATGTTGTGGCATTAGGTCTTGGTACAATGATCATTGGGTCAATAGTTTTTTGCAAACCAAGCTGGTGAAAGTTAGCGGTTACACCCACTATTGTTACGGTATCTCCACCGCGGGATATTTTTTCATTCACTGCTGCGGCTGCATCTTTAAAGCCTAATAATTTAGCTGCATTCTCATTTAATATAGCAGCTTTTTTATCAGTACCAAATTGAGTAGAAAAATTTCTTCCTGCAACCATTTTTATATTGTATGCAGGAATAAAATCGTAATCAACGCCAAGATTATATAATGTAGTCGCAGTAGCGTTCCCACCTAATCTTTTACAGCCGTTTGTCCAATAAATTTCATTACCAAATACACTGGTTGATGCCGTAAGATTTTTGATACCTGTTTGCTGCAGCACCGTTGATTTAAATGGCTGATACGTGTTTTGATATAACGAGTCAACCAGTGATTGCGGGCCTTTTAGCACAAGTGTTTGATCTATGTTGGCACCAAGGCTTTGGTTGCGCATGTAGTTTACCTGCTGGTATACAATAATAGTTCCTGCAATCAATACAACTGAAGTAATAAACTGCACAATAATTAAACTTTTGCGCAGCAATAAACCACTTGCAGTATTCTTAAATGCTCCTTTTAAAACAGTCACCGGCATAAAGCCAGACAGCACGAAAGCAGGATAAATACCGGATAACAATGTGCCGCTGAAAAACAAACTAAAAAATAACAGCCAGTAATTGCGAGTAAGCGCAACGCCCGTATAATTATCCCTGCCGGTAAAGGCATCGAACGGGCGGAGCAGTATAAAAAATATCAGCAGAGAAAAAAGTAATGAAGTAAAATTCAGAATAAAACTCTCTGTTAAAAACTGCCGGATAAGTGTGCTGCGCACAGCGCCTAATACTTTTCTTATACCCACTTCTTTTGCGCGCTCAACAGACCTGGCAGTGGCGAGGTTAATATAGTTTATCCATGCAATACAA
The DNA here is from genome assembly GCA_013285855.1 of Bacteroidota bacterium. GTDB lineage: Bacteria > Bacteroidota > Bacteroidia > Chitinophagales > Chitinophagaceae > Parafilimonas. The sequence goes on along the minus strand of JABDGW010000093.1, from coordinate 96 downwards.
ATAATAAGTATGGCAATTAAAAAAAGAAATACTACAGTTTGCCCGTTGCCGTTTACTTCTGCTTCCTGGTTGTAATTGGAATAAAGATGTATATCA
>JABDGW010000092.1 GCA_013285855.1 Bacteroidota bacterium | reverse complement strand
ACAGCTTTGCAGCGTTCAGCCATCAATTTCTCTCTTAAATTTTTAAAGCTTGCAAATAATGTTCTGTTAAGCACTTATTTTATAACACGCAATCATACTTGGCAAAGCCTGTGTTTTATTCTAATTTTCGCAAAAATTTTTCAGTGATAAAAGGTTCAACAATTGTTAACCCGCCTGTTTTGTTTCGTTTAATAATCACTTTTATCACTTTTTATTTTGTAACCGGTACAAAAGCTCAACTATGTAGCGGAAGCCTGGGAGACCCAGTTGTGAATATAACTTTTGGTTCAGGCGGCGGCAATACCGGTTATGCTCCAACAAATGCTTATACATATACCAGTTCATCCTGCCCTAATGATGGATACTATACTATTACTAATTATACTTCCGGTTGTTTTGGTAATGCGTGGCATACCGTTACGTCAGACCATACAGGCAATGGAGCTTTTATGCTGGTAAATGCATCTTATAACCCGGGGGATTTTTTTGTAACAACAGTAACAGATCTGTGCCCGAACACAAACTACCAGTTTGCCGCATGGATAATGAATGTACTTAACAAGTTTGGTATAAAACCTAACTTAACTTTTACCATTGAAGCTGCAGATGGCACTGTGCTGGGACAATATTCAACAGGAGATATAGTGGAAACCCCACACCCGGTATGGCAACAATATGGTCTTTTTTTTACAACTCCTGCAAATAATGCACAGATTGTTTTACGTATAACCAATAACGCCCCCGGTGGAGATGGTAATGACCTTGGACTGGATGATATTACTTTCAGACCTTGTGGCCCTCCCATTGCAGCATTTATCCAGGGCAACGGTGATACGGTAGATATATGTGAAGGAAATACCAGCACTTATACGTTTACCGGGTTTGTTTCACCTGGTTTTAGTATACCTGTATATCAATGGCAGAAAAGTACAGATAATGGAGCGAACTGGCAGGATATAGCCGGCGCTAACCAATTAACGTATATCCGCACCCCTACTGTTGCCCCGGGAAATTACCTATACAGGCTTTCTGTAACAGAACAAAATTCAGTAACTATTCTTTCCTGCCGTGTGGCATCTAATGTAGTTGCAATAAATCTACACGCCAACCCGGTAGTAAGTGCCGGCCCTGACAGAGTTGAAATTGCCGGCACGCCTGTAACACTCAACGGATCTGTGTCCGGTGAACTTCCGGTATATTATTGGACGCCTTCTGCTTATTTGAATAATGATAGTGCGCTTACACCTGAAGCTTCGCCGCCGGCCGATATGAGCTATATACTTTTTGCAACATCTGCATTTGGATGCAAGAATAATGATGGGATGCATTTGAAAGTAGTAGGCGGTATTTATGTGCCTAATGCTTTTACACCTAATAATGACGGGAAGAATGATAGCTGGCGCATTCCATTTCTTGATCCTTTATTGGGTGCTTCAGTAAATGTTTATAACCGCTATGGGCAGGTGGTTTATCATGCTGAAGGCAAAACAGTAGATTGGGATGGTATGTGTAACGGATTTCCTCAACCTTCTGGCGCTTATGTGTACACCATAAAATTTAAATCAAGGTATCCGGATTTAAAAGGAATGCTTTTATTGATACGTTAATAATAATATTTGCTAAGTAAATTTATTTGTGGGTAAAATTAAACAGTATAGCATTCGTCTTACCGGCAAACAAAATAGGATACCGGAGTGTAAAATTTTCTTTACCCGCACCACTTATTTCGCATATGTAGATTGAATGTTGATCTGCAGTTACACCATGCACCGCAGACGTTCTGTAAAATTGGAAAAAATCAGAGCCTTTAATACTAAAACGCATCCAGTTTATCTGGCGCATGCCTTTTGTGCAATCACTTTCCTGGCTTATCTTATAAAAGCCTTGGCCACTTGATAAGTCCCATGTGCTGTTTAAAAGGCAATTAATATCTGCGTCTTCAAATACAGGCACATTTTGCAAAGAATCTTTCATACTATTATCTTCAAGGCTGATAGATGATATCGTCCATTCGCCATTTGCCCCACCGTTTTTTTGTGCATTGGCAATATTAAAGCTGAGCAAACAGAAAGCTAGTAACAGCATTGTTATAATCTTTTTCATATACAGTATTTTTAAGCAATTATTTTTTAGTGATAAGAAACTCTACACGCCTGTTTTCATTCCTGTCTTCATCTGTTTTTTCAGGATAGGCAAGCCGCTTACGTGTGCCGAAACCTTTATAAGTTAAGCGGGAAGCATCAATACCATTTTGCACCATAAAATCATACACTGCTTTTGCGCGGTTATAACTCAATAAAAATTCTTTGGTATCCATATCAAAAGCGTCTGCAGCAAGTGGATCATCGCAACACATATGACCCTGTATTTCAAATTGTAATCCCGGCATTGCTTTAAGTGCATCAAGCATTTCATTCAATGCAGGTTTGGAAGATTTTAAAAGCACATGCCTTCCTTCTTCAAAATGTATTTCTGTGAGAATAATACTCTCACCTATTTTACTATCCTGCAGTTGTTTTAATAAACCGGTTTTATCATTTCCTATAGCTTTTGGTGCAGATGAAACAGTTACAGCAACAGTATCTTTTTTAATAATTGGTTGTTGCTGAATTTGTACAGCAGTATCTGCAGATTTTTGTACAGGTGCTGCTCTTACAACTGCAGATTCTTCTGTTTTAACTATTGGTTGCACTGCAGTAGTTTTTTTATTATTCACTTCAATTAGTACAACACGATTTTCAGGGTTGGTTGTATAAAGTAAATTTTTTTCGCCATGGGCAGTTACTTTAAGTATTATTTCTGTTTTATTTTCATCGTAACCCAGCGCCTGTTTTACAGCATTACATCTTCTCATAGAAAGTGCGTAGTTATAATCGTCTGTGCCAACAGGATCAGCATAGCCATCAATAATAACAGATTCAATGTTTGGATGCGTTGATTTAAAACTTTGCAGAGCAGCTAAATCATTTTCATTTATAAAAGATTTATCGAATGCAAAATGAACAGAAACACCGGGTGATTGCGCATTAAGATTATGGATAATCAGTGTGCATGCTGCGCATAGCATGAATGTGTGCAGTTTCATTCCAGGATATTTAGATTTAAGTACGAAACGTTAAAAACACAAATTTGTTGTTAAAGCCACCAGGTTTTTTAAGCACTAATAAGAAATAGGTACTGAATAATTTGAATGAATGGAAATCATCAAATGAAATGAAAACAATAAAACATGATTTTTATAAGTAGCATTGCAAGCTAATACGGAAAAATACTGTCTGTGATTATATGATGCCTGAAAACACTTCATCTATATTAACCATAAATGCAGGCTCATCCAGCATTAAGATTGCTTTATATGCAATGGATGAACAACCCGTTTTAAAATTATCAGGCAAAATTGAAAAGATAGGAGCAAAGCCATCAGAACTTTTCATTAAAGAGAATGATATAAAAAATAATATCAGTTTAAACGGAAATGATTTTCGCTCAACAACTGTTTCATTAACCGAATGGCTTAAGCAACAACCATGGTTTAAAAATATACAAGCAATCGGACATCGTATTGTGCATGGAATGCATCATACAAAATCTGAAATAATTACAAAAGATTTATTAGATGAATTGAGTAAGATTGCTGATTATGATCCGGAACATTTGCCTGCTGAAATTGAGATCATTCAACTAATAAAAAAAATAAATCCTAAATTACGACAGGTGGCCTGTTTTGACACCTCGTTTCATACAACTATTCCTGCTGTTGCAAAAATTTTTGCTATTCCAAAACAATATTTTGATGAAGGCATTCAGAGATACGGTTTTCATGGCATTTCGTACAGCTATTTGATGAAAGAATTACAGAAAATTAATGAAGCCGAATCAAAAGGGCGCATCATTCTTGCACACCTTGGCAATGGCGCAAGTATTGCTGCGGTTAAAGATGGAAAATGTATTGATACAAGCATGGGCTTTACACCTGCCGGCGGAATTGTAATGAGTTCGAGAAGCGGTGATATTGATCCCGGTATTGCATGGTATTTAATGCAGAAAGGAATAGAGACAAAAGCATTTAATCATCTTATCAATCATCAATCCGGATTATTAGGAATATCAGGAGTTAGTTCGGATATGCAACAGTTGCTTGAACAAAAAGATAATGAAGATGCAGTGCTGGCGATTGATATATTCTGTTATCAAATCAAAAAATACATTGGCGCTTATACAGCTGTTTTAGGTGGTTTGGATGTATTAATTTTTTCGGGAGGCATTGGCGAAAATGCACCCGAAATACGCAAACGCATTTGTAAAGATTTGGATTTTTTACATGCTGAATTGGATGAAGAAAAAAATAACAGGAATGATCAGCTAATATCATCTGCTAACAGCACTGTAAAAATTTATGTTATTCCAACAAATGAAGAATTGATGATTGCCAAAGAAACACTTGCTGTTTATAAAAGCAAACAATTTATTCATCAAAAAAATAAATGATGAAAACACAAACTATTGAAATAAATACAAACGACTTGGATGAATCGCTTTTAAAAAAAATGAACGCTTACTGGCGTGCCGCTAATTACCTTGCTGTAGGTCAAATTTATTTGTGCGATAACCCTTTAATGAAAGAGCCTTTAAAACTGGAGCATATAAAAAAAATGCTGCTCGGTCATTGGGGCACAACGCCCGGGCAAAATTTTATTTATGTGCATCTTAACCGCATTATAAAAAAGTATGATCTTGATATGCTCTATATTTCCGGCCCGGGCCATGGCGGTCCGGCGCTTGTTGGCAATACATATCTTGAAGGAACATACAGTGAAATTTACCCGGACATAACACAAGATGAAGAAGGATTGAAAAAACTCTTTAAACAATTTTCTTTTCCCGGCGGCATACCCAGCCATGTTTCTCCTGAATGTCCCGGCTCTATGCATGAAGGTGGTGAGTTGGGTTATTCACTCAGCCATGCATTTGGTGCAGTGTTCGATAATCCTGGCTTAATTGTAAGTTGTATTGTTGGTGATGGTGAAGCCGAGACAGGTCCTCTGGCAACAGCATGGCATTCTAATAAATTTTTAAATCCTGTAAGTGATGGGGTAGTGCTTCCCATTCTTCACCTAAATGGTTATAAGATTGCAAACCCTGCGATACTTGCAAGAATAGGCAATGAAGAATTACAGCAACTATTTAAAGGTTATGGATGGAAGCCTTATTTAATTGAAGGCGATGACCCGATGCAAATGCATAAGCAAATGGCAAAGTTGTTAGATGAAGTAATTGAAGAAATAAAATCAATAAAAGAAAATGCGGTTAGGAATAAAGATGCATCAAGACCATGCTGGCCGATGATCATTTTAAAAACGCCAAAGGGTTGGACAGGGCCAAAATTTGTTGATGGATTGCCAGTTGAAGGAACCTTCAGATCGCACCAGGTTCCTTTATCAGATCCTGCAACTAATCCAAAACATTTAAAACAGCTTGAAGTATGGTTAACAAGTTATAAGCCTAAAGAATTATTTAATGATGACGGAAGTTTATTATCTGAGTTGAAAGAGCTTGCTCCAAAGGGCGAAAAACGAATGGGCGCAAACCCACATGCAAACGGCGGATTATATGCAACCGATCTGCGCATGCCTGATTTTAAGAATTATGCGCTTAAAATAAAAAACCGTTGCGACATTGGCCCCGGCGATACATTAGTGTTGGGTACATTTATCAGAGATATTATAAAGGAGAATATTGAACAAAGAAATTTTCGTGTATTTGGCCCCGATGAAACTTTGTCAAATAAATTAAACGCTGTATTTGAAGTTACCAACCGCCAGTGGGAAGCCGAAATAATGAATACGGATGAGTTTCTTAAAAAGGATGGGCGTATAATGGAAATGCTGAGCGAACACCAGTGTGAAGGCTGGCTTGAAGGTTATATTTTAACCGGAAGGCATGGTTTGTTCAATTGTTATGAAGCCTTTATTCATATCATTGATTCAATGTTTAATCAACATGCAAAATGGTTGAAAGTAACTTCGCAATTACACTGGCGCAAAAAATTGCCTTCATTAAATATCTTACTTGCATCTCATGTGTGGAGGCAGGATCATAACGGTTTTACCCACCAGGATCCCGGGTTTATTGATCATGTTGTAAATAAAAAAGCCTCGGTTGTTCGTGTGTACCTGCCGCCTGATGCTAATTGCCTTTTATCAGTAATGGACCATTGTTTAAAAAGCCGTCATTATGTAAATGTTGTAATTGCGGGCAAACACCCTTCACCGCAATGGCTTAACATGGATGAAGCCGTTATTCATTGTACAAAAGGCATCGGCATTTGGGCTTGGGCAAGTAATGATGAAAATGCAGAACCCGATGTTGTAATGGCTTGCGCCGGTGATGTGCCCACACTGGAAACACTGGCTGCTGTTTCCATCTTACGCAAAAAATTACCTGGCTTAAAAATACGTGTTGTAAATGTTGTTGACCTGATGAAACTGCAACCGGAATCAGAACATCCGCATGGTTTAAGCGATAAAGATTTTGATGCATTATTTACAAAAGATAAACCGGTGATATTTGCTTTTCATGCTTATCCGTGGCTGATACATCGTTTAACATACAGGCGCAAAAATCATTATAACATTCATGTGCGTGGTTATAAAGAAGAAGGTACTATAACAACGCCTTTTGATATGACGGTACTGAATGATATGGATCGCTTTCACCTGGTGGAAGATGTAATAGACAGGCTACCGCAATTAGGTGATAAAGCTGCGTATTTAAAACAGGAAATACAGGATAAATTGATAGAACATAAGAATTATATAAAGCAAAACGGGATTGATATGCCTGAAGTGAAAGAATGGAAGTGGGATTTTTTTAATGAGTAGGCAACCGCCTTTTGGGTATTTGTGTTATCTTTAAAGTGTTCAAACTTTAAAAAATAATGCTATGAAAAAAACAATTACGTACAGTTTTCTATTTGCTGTTTGTTTTGGTTGTTTAACAAGCTGTTCTAAAGATGTAAAATCACCTGTTAAAGTTGCAAATAATACTGCTTCAACAAACACTTCTGCAGGTTCCCAAACCTCAACTCCAAATCAATCCGGCCATACTTGTGGCGGGGATCATTCAAGTAATAGCGGCGGCGGAGATTAATTGGCGCATGCAGCCCAAAGTTGGTAATTATTTCGACCTGGGCAGCCTTTGTTTCTAAGCGTTAAAATGAACGTTTATAAATGTGCTTCACAAATTGTTTAATAATTTTATGTGTTGTTGCAATTAGTGAAATGATGCAAAATCAATTCATTTCTTCCATTAAATTTATTACAATAATTCTCCAGGAAAAATTTATTTCAATAATAGATTAACAAACAATTGCCCAACAAAAAAGTACACTTACAGATAATTGGCTTACCTTCATTGTTCAAGTTTGAGTTATTACAATTAGTATTGATCAGATTTCTGCTAAGCAAAACTGCATTCAGCTTCTCGTTTTTACATTGTCCTTCCTCAAATAATTTTTAATTAATCAATCAGAAAAAATGAACATTTATGTTTCAAATCTTGGTTTCCATATAGGGAACGAAGATTTAAAGGGTTTTTTTACAGCATTTGGAGAAGTAACTTCAGCAAAAGTAGTTTTTGACAGAGAAACAAATAAAAGCAGGGGCTTTGGTTTTGTTGAAATGCCAAACGATGCAGAAGGCGAAGCTGCTATAAGTAAGTTAAACGGATCGGTTATTCAGGGCAGAGCTATGAATGTTAATATAGCAAAGCCAAAAGAAAGGCCTGCTTTTAAGAAGTCTGCTGATAACTTCTGGAAATAAACTTTTATAACGGGCGCTGATAACGCCTTTGGTTTATACCTGTAATTCAACATTAGTATTCCATTTCTGCATATATACTAACCGCTATAAATTTTAAATATAGCTGTAATGTTATACTTTATTCGTATTATAAGATCATGACAATTATTATCATCTTTTTTATTACACACTGGTTTTTATCATTGTTCTTTCATTCATTTTTCCTGCATCGGTATGCATCTCATAAAATGTATACTACTTCTAAAAATTGGGAAAAGTTTTTTTACTTTTCAACATGGTTTGTGCAGGGTTCATCTTTTTTAGTGCCACGTGCATATGGTGTTATGCATCGTATGCATCATACGTACAGTGATACTGAAAAAGATCCGCATTCTCCTCATTTTTTTGAGGATGTAGTGCATATGATGACACACACTGCAGCAATTTTTACTGCATTCACTACAGGCAAAAACACACCTGATGCTGAATTTGTAAAGGAATATCTACCCTCATGGACGCGGCTTGATAAAATAGGAAACAATAATATAACCAGAATAATATTTGGTTTAGCCTATACAGCAGTGTACATAATTTTTGCACCAAATGCATGGTGGTTTTTACTATTACCTATTCATTTTTTTATGGGTCCGATACAAGGAGCCGTTGTAAACTGGTGCGGTCATAAATATGGCTACAGCAATTATAACAATGGCGATCATTCCAAGAACACTTCGCCCTGGGGTATTTTATTAATGGGAGAGCTGTTTCAAAATAATCATCATCATGCAAAAAACAATGCAAATTTTGCCCGCAAATGGTTTGAGTTTGACATTACTTTTCTTATTATGAAAGTAATGGATAAACTTACTATTATTAAACTGGTTCCTGTACCCGTAATAAAATAATCATGATAGATTCAAGCGATATACGGGCTGGCAACCAGGTGTTATTTAATGCCTCTGGATTAGCAGTTACGGTTTTAAAAGTTGAAAACAATAAAATATTGTTAGATACTTTTCCGCGAAGCAGCTATTATTCATATAGTGATATTTCGGGCGTTCCGCTTACAACTTCTATTTTAAGAAAATTATCATTTAACAATGACGAAGAAAGCACTACCTGGACAGGCCAGGGAATAAAAATTTATGGAAAGCCAGATGGTTTTTTTTATGGCTTAAGAATTGTAAAAACAAGAGCTAAAATGGAATTCTTGCATCAGTTGCAGAATTACCTCACTGATTTTTATGCTCTTTTCAGAGAAGAAAGCCGTTCTCTTGATCTTAGCTATAGCGATTGACCTGCCGGGTTTTTTTAAGGCTGATAAAAAGCGTAGCTTTACTTAAAAGATAAATTTATTTATGGCAAAATCAAAAGAAACTTTTGGTAAAAAAGAAAAAGAAAAGAAAAGATTAAAACAGCAACAGGAAAAAAGGGAGAAAATGGAAGAGCGTAAAGCAAATGCAAAAAAAGGAAAAACGCTTGACGAGATGATTGCTTATATTGATGAAAACGGCAATCTTTCTTCAACACCACCCGATCCCAAGAAAAAGAAAATTTTTAAACAGGAAGATATTAATATAAGCATACCTAAACAGGAAGAAGGTGAGCCAGATGCAGTAAGAGAAGGAATAGTAAGTTTCTTTAATGACGAAAAAGGATATGGGTTTATTAAGGATATGAAAACG
>JABDGW010000091.1:1953-9555 GCA_013285855.1 Bacteroidota bacterium | reverse complement strand
GTGAGTTAGTATGAATAAGCGGTATGTAGCAATATGGTTTAAGCACATCAAAACGGATTGGATGCAGAAAAGTAAGCCCAATCTAAAAGACACTGCTTTTGTATTGGCGAAGCCTGATCATGGAAGAATGATCATAACAGAAGTAAGTAAGCTTGCAAAAATTAAAGGTATTTATACAGGAATGGTTGTATCAGATGCTAAAGTGATATACCCTTCATTGCACATTTTAGATGATATACCTGATTTAAATTTGAAACTTTTAAAAAATATTGCTTACTGGTGTATCCGATATTCTCCCATTGTTGCTATTGACCTGCCGAATGGAATCATACTTGAAGCGACCGGTTGCACACATCTTTGGAATGATGAAGAAGGTTACTTAAAAGATATAATCAATAAACTTAAAAGCTTTGGATATACTATCAGAGCCGCTATGGCTGATACAGTTGGTACAGCGTGGGCGGTATCCAGATACGGAAGAATAAAAGCAATTATAAAAAGTGGTGAACAATACCAGGCTTTAATGCCATTACCACCGGTTGCATTAAGAATTGACCCCATTGTAAACGAAAAATTGAAGAAGCTTGGATTAACAGAAATAGGCAGTTTTATAAACATGCAATCGTCTGCATTACGACGAAGATTCGGGACAGATTTTTTATTAAGAATGCAACAGGCTTTAGGCACTAAAGAAGAGTATATAGAATCTGTAATGCCTTCTATAGAGTATAGCGAACGGCTGCCTTGTCTTGAATTAATTCAAACACAAACAGGTATTGAAATCGCTCTGCAAACATTGCTTGAAAAGTTATGTAACAGATTACTAAAAGAAGGTAAAGGCTTAAGAGAGGTCAGCTTCACATGTTATCGTATAGATAATAAAATTGAGAAGATAAGTATACACACTAATCATGCCTCCAACAATCCTAAACATCTTTTCAAATTATTACAGTATAAGATTGAAACGATAGAACCTGCATTAGGGATTGAATTATTTATACTGGAAGCACCAAAAGTTGAAAAGGTAACTTCTATACAGCAAACATTTTGGACAACTAACGGAAGTTTAGAAAGCAGGGAAATTGCAGAGTTGCTTGATAACATAGAAACTAAGCTGGAGAAAAATGTTTTAATCCATCGTTATTTTCCTGATGAACATCACTGGCCTGAGCGCTCATTCAAAAACATTACGTCACTAAAAGAAAAATCTGTTATAGAGTGGCCGAAAGAAAAGATAAGACCTGCTAATGTTTTGCCTGTGCCACAACCTATAAAAGTTACAGCGCCGATACCAGATTATCCACCAATGAATTTTCAGTTTAATAACAAACTGCACAAAGTTGTTAAGGCAGATGCTTGTGAAAGGATTGAAGCAGAATGGTGGATTGAGGGCGGTAAGCACAGGGATTATTACATAGTAGAAAATGAAGAAGGTAAACGCTACTGGTTATACAGGTTAGGGCATTATAATGAAGAGGAAAACCCACAGTGGTTTATGCACGGAGTTTTTGATTAAAGGAGTGAAATGAGTTATACAGAATTACATGTAACAACAAACTTTAGTTTTTTAAGAGGCGCTTCACATCCAGATGAAATAGTGAAGCAAGCTGTAGCGTATGGATATAATGCCATTGCTGTCACAGATCGTAATACGCTTGCAGGTATTGTAAGAGCATATGCAGCAGCAAAGAAAAGTAATCTTAGATTGATTACAGGCTGCCACTTAGAGTTACAAAATGGAACCAGTCTTTTAGCTTATCCTATGGATAAAGATGCTTACGCTAATTTATGCTCGCTACTTACAAAAGGTAATCTAAGAACTTCAAAAGGTAAATGTGTTCTATATAAAACTGATGTGTATAAACATGCAAACGGTTTAAAGTTTATAATAATTCCACCAAAGCATTTAACACCAAACTTTGAGCTTAATGATAAGTTTCAACAAGACGTAAAAGAATACAAAGAAGCATTTGGTGACGATTTATATATTGGAATTAATCGTTCTTATCGAAGTGATGATTTTAAAAAATTTTTCAGGTTAAACCAATTAGCTCAGTATTTAAATAGACCACTCATAGCAACAAATGATGTGCACTATCATGATATTGATCGAAGGCAACTGCAGGATGTGATTACCTGCATAAGAGAAAAATGCACTATTCATAATGCAGGTTTCAGACTACATGAAAATGCAGAACGGTATTTAAAAACGGCAAGTGAAATGAAGCGCTTATTCATGCAATATCCGGATGCTATAACAACAACACAGGAATTTGCAGAAGCTTGTCAGTTCAATCTTGACAGTTTAAAATATAACTACCCGGAAGAATTAACTACTGAAGGGAGAACACCGCAAGAAGAACTAACGATGTTGGTATGGAAAGGTGCAACAGAAATGTTTGGTGATGTGATTCCCGAAAAAATAGTAACCAACATCAATCACGAATTAAAGTTTATTGATGAAATGAATTATGCATCATACTTTCTTACAGTATATGATGTAGTACGTTATGCAAGAAGTAAAAATATTCTTTGCCAGGGAAGAGGTTCTGCTGCAAATTCAACAGTTTGTTTTTGTTTAGGAATCACATCTGTTAACCCCACCAAATTTGATTTGTTATTTGAAAGATTTTTATCTGCTGCACGTAATGAGCCACCAGACATTGATGTAGATTTTGAACATGAACGTCGCGAAGAAGTAATGCAATATGTATATCAAAAATATGGCAGGGATAGAGCAGCAATTGTTGCTACTGTAACACAACAACACCAAAAAGGTGCAATAAGGGATGTAGGTAAAGCAATGGGATTATCTGTAGATGTTGTTGATCGCCTGGCTAAATCAGTTTGGGAGTTTACAGATGAGTGGTTTGATGAAAAAAGATTAACTGAACAAGGTATCAACACCAAAGAAACGGAATTGCAAAAAGTATTGCAGCTTACTCAACAATACATTGGTTTCCCAAGACAATTAGGACAGCATACAGGAGGCTTTGTTATATCACATGAGAAGTTACATTACCTATGTCCGTTAATGAATGCTACGATGAAAGATCGTACAAATATTGAATGGAATAAAGATGACATAGATGTACTGGGATTTTTAAAAGTTGACTTGTTAGCGTTGGGAATGTTAACCTGCATTCGTAAATGTTTCGAAGAAGCAGAAAAGCATTACAATCTTCATTTAACGCTTGCTAACATAAATGAAAAGGAAGATCCAAAAGTGTATGAGATGATCTGCAATGCAGATACCATTGGTGTCTTTCAGATAGAATCAAGAGCACAACAATCGATGTTACCAAGATTAAGACCTCAAAATTTTTATGATCTCGTTATTGAAGTAGCAATTGTACGTCCAGGTCCCATACAAGGTGATATGGTGCATCCTTATTTAAGAAGAAGAAACAAGATTGAGCCGGTTGTTTATCCATCAAAAGAACTGGAAGAAATTTTAGGTAAAACATTAGGTGTTCCGTTGTTCCAGGAACAAGCAATGAAAATAGCAATTGTTGCAGCAGGGTTTACACCAACAGAAGCAGACGAATTGAGAAAGAGTATGGCAACATTCAAGTTGAAAGGGATGGTAAAACAGTTCCAGGATAAGCTCATGAATGGTATGACGAAGAATGGTTATTCAAAAGAATATGCGCTAAAAATATTTAAACAATTAGAAGGCTTCGGTTCATACGGTTTCCCCGAGAGTCATGCAGCAAGCTTTGCGTTACTTGTTTATGTTTCTTCATGGATCAAATGTTATTACCCTGATGTATTTGCTTGTGGTTTATTAAATAGTCAACCAATGGGTTTTTATGCACCTGCTCAAATTGTTAGGGATGCCATAAATCATGGTGTTGAGTTCAGAGCTGTTGATATCAACTACTCTTATTGGGATAACACTTTAGAAGAAAAAGTAAATAACTATCGGGCCGTAAGATTAGGGTTTAGACAAATAAAAGGTATAAAAGCAAAGGATATAGATATACTAATTAATGCAAGGAAAAAATCATTTACAACCATTAATGAATTGTATGATGCAGGCTTATCATTTATAGCATTGGAAAGATTGGCTGATGCTGATGCTTTTGCTTCAATAAGTTTAGACAGAAGAACTGCTTTATGGGAAGTAACAGCATTACATGATAACCCTATAGGCATGTTTAAAGGTCAGCTTTCAGACAGCAATAATGAGAAACCTGTTTTACTACCAGAAATAACATTAGCTGAACATGTAGTTTATGATTACAGTATACTGAGGCTTTCATTAAAAGCACATCCTGTTAGCTTTCTGAGAGAAAAGCTGAAAAAAGAAAAAGTTGTTTCCACACGTGACATTTTAAATTATGATAATGGTGATGTTATAAGAATTGTTGGGTTAGTATTAGTAAGACAAAGACCAGGTACAGCCGGTGGTGTTTGCTTTATTACAATTGAAGATGAAGAAGGAACTGCAAATCTTATTGTGTTCAGACAACTATTTGAAGATAGATATAGAAAAGAAATATTGCAGTCAAAGTTATTGATGGTTCAAGGAAGAGTGCAGAAACAAGATGGTGTTACACACATCATTGTTAGACACTGTGAAGACTGGTCTAAAATGTTACGCACACTTAGCAGAAAAGACTACAACAAAATATTTATGCATAACCTGTCACCCAGAGATGAAAGAGATGGCTTTCCATTTAAAACAGAAAATAAAAAAACACAAAAACGAGAAGTTTATCAGGAAGAATTATTTCCTGATGGAAGAAATTTTAAATGATAATAAAGTAAAGTTATGATGACGTTATTTGATGATACCCTGTTATTTGATGAAGGGAAAAAAACGATATATCAATTTTGAATTGCCTGATGCAGAATTGAAATTATGGGAACAATTTTTTCAAAAGGATGAATCAGATAATTACTATAAGATATTATTAAAAGAATCGCCGTGGAAACAACGCACACGAAAAATGTATGATAAAATAGTTCTCGATCCAAGGCTTACCGCGTGGTATGGAAATGAAACTTCAAATAAATGGCCTTCAACCTTATTGGAAATAAAAGAACGTGTTGAGCATGAATGCGGGATTGTATTTAATAGCGTGTTGCTTAATTACTATCGTGACGGAAATGATTCGGTAGCATGGCATAGTGATACCTTACCATCATCTGGAAAACACCACGCTATCGCGTCTGTCACTTTTGGTGAAAAACGTTTGTTTAAAGTTCGGCATAAAACAAATAAAGATGTTCCGCAGCTTAGTATTCCACTTACACATGGAAGTTTTCTTTTAATGGGTGAAACTATGCAATATCATTATGAACATCATGTACCAAAAACAAGCCGAAAGATCGGAGCAAGAATCAATCTTACTTTTAGAATATCTGATAAGCAATCTTAGTTACAACATCACTTAATACAACATTACTATGGAATATAAAAATGATTACAAAGAGGTAAAATTTTTAGATTTAAACACGGCAGCAAGAGCAAATGCTTTAGAGCAAATGGCTTCAGTTCACGAACAAGAACAAATATATGATGCATCGACTGCCGAAGATTTTGCAAACATGATTGTTGATGGGTACAATCCAGATCGCGACTTTATGTTTTTACAATATATCGGAGACAGTCCTGATGAGGTCACGGTTCATTTCAAAGATTTTTCTTAATGAATGCGAGCATACTTAATACCAAGTTGATATAATAGTTCGAACGATACCGTTAATGTTCGACCGTTGAATGAGCAGGTTATTTAGTTTCTACGCTGAAGTTTCATAGTGAACAGCAAGTAACAACATTAAATTTTGTTGAAGGAGTTACATGGTATTTCGCTGGTGTTAATTTATGCCAGCACACAAAGCCACGATTAAGACCCTGCAATATTTACAAATTCAATTGATCCTTAATTTGCAGACAGAAATTAGATCCTTGTGCCGAAGGTTACCTACCAAGTGTATGTTGTTGAATTATCAAAAAAAGTATTTACTGAGAACTACAGGTTTCGGGAAGCAAATCCGCAATTCAACGGTGTACTGGAATGCCTATATGTTGGTATGACCAGCAAAACTCCTACAGAACGATTCCATCAGCACAAGACTGGATACATAGGTAAAAAGGGTTACAAATTGTCGTCTTATATTGTTCAGAAGTACGGAAGCTATCTGCGGCCAAGTCTTTATAGTCATTTAAACTTTAAGGCGATGACCAAACAAGAAGCTTTGAAAATGGAAGAAAAGCTCGCATGGGAATTAAGAAAAAAAGGGTATGCTGTTTGGTTTAACTAATGCGTTATGTCTCGCGCCAAAATTTATATCGGTACATCGGGATGGTTGTATAGACATTGGGTAGGAAAATTTTATCCAGAGAAAAGCAATGCTAAACAACAGTGGGAGTTTTATAGCAAACACTTTGACACGGTTGAAATAAACAATTCTTTTTACAAATTACCGCCTCCAACCGTATTTGAAGACTGGTATGAAAACTCTCCCAAAAAAATGTTGTTTGCGATAAAAGGAAACCGCTTTATCACACATATGCGTAAGCTTACACAACCTGAAGAACCCATTACAAGGTTGTTCTTTAGCATACTTCAATTGAAAGAGAAGTTAGGTCCAATCTTATTTCAACTTCCCCCAAAATGGAATGTAAACACCGAAAGATTCGCAGCATTTTTAGAAGCGCTTCCACGACGTTACAGATACGCTTTTGAATTCAGAAATCACACACGGTATAATGAATAGATTTATCAACTGCTTAAGAGACATACCTGTGCTTTTTGTATTTATGAATTGGAAAAACACTTATCGCCAATGCAGGTAACTGCAGACTTTGTATATGTTAGATTACATGGACCCACTCAATTTAAATACCAGGGAAGCTACAGCGATGCTGCGCTTCAAAAATGGGCCAAACAATGTATAGCATGGCAGCAAGATAAAAAGGATGTGTATGTATACTTTGATAATGATCAAAATGCATACGCAGTGTTTAATGCACTCACATTGAAAGAGTTTATCCCATAAAACACTAAATCAACATTGGTTAGATAAATTCTACTGATGATCCCAATAGTATTGGATATGTATATGAAACAATTGCCGCAATTATAGCCAACGATTTTCAAAATATAGATAAGCTTAAAGAAGAAAGAGATTCCTATATAAAACTTGGGAAAGGTGAAACATTACTCGATCATTCCTATTATCAAAAACAAATTGATATTGAAAAAGAAGAAAAGAGAAAACTGGAACAAGAGCTAAGAAGTGGAGATGAAAAAATTGAACAAGAAAGGAGAAAGCTTGAGGAGGAATTAAAGATGAAAGATGCTCAGCTTCAGCAAATCAAAGCCGAACAAGAAGAAAACAAAAAGCGTGAAGAAACAATTTCTAGTAAGAAAAAGCAAACTTTAAAAATAATTTTATTTGCACTTGTCGGGATTATAGTCCTCGCATTAATTATATGGCGTGTTTCATCATCAAACAATGCAGCCGAAAGCACTACAAGTTCAGATTCAACTCGTACTACTGATTCAATGATGGGTGCTGATTCGATGGTTACTGATACTTCAAGTTCATTCGGAGCTGACAAACCAAAAAAGTAAACCAATTCGGAGG
>JABDGW010000091.1:0-1943 GCA_013285855.1 Bacteroidota bacterium | reverse complement strand
TTCAAACTTTCAAAGAAGATTTATATCGTAAATAAGTATGTGCGCTGATGTACAAGAGACGTTCATTTTCGAACACCTTTTGAACATTCTCAATCGTTAAGCATACTATTTTCAATGAGTTGCACCGCTGGCATAAGCGTTGAACCGATATCGCCTTAGAATCCTGAAATAATCACATCAGAATCGACCCATATGATCAGAAACTATTTTAAGGTAGCTTGGAGAAATCTAACGAAGCACAAACTGTTTTCTTTAATAAATATTTTTGGTCTTGCATCGGGCATGGCTGTGTGTATGCTTGCATTGATGAAAATAAAAGATGCTTACGATTATGATACTTTTCATCCTAACTCGGAAAGAAGCTACAGGATTATAACAGATATGCAACGCAAAAATGGTGAACATTTTTTGTGTGCAAGTTCGCCATTACCGTTGTCGCAATATTTGAAAACAAATTACTCTGGTATTGATAAAAGCACAAGTGTTTATTTCGACCAACAACAAATAACAGCAAATGAAAGACAGCTATCTGCGAAAGAAGCTTTTGTTGATGCAGACTTTTATAGCATCTTCGGCTTCAAACTTAGTGCCGGTACACCGGCAATAAAATCACAAACGGCAGTTCTTACAAGTGAAACAGCCGAACGGTTTTTCGGAAAGCTAAATCCAATTGGAAAAA
Organism: Bacteroidota bacterium; assembly: GCA_013285855.1. Lineage (GTDB taxonomy): Bacteria > Bacteroidota > Bacteroidia > Chitinophagales > Chitinophagaceae > Parafilimonas. The sequence continues at coordinate 1,264 of JABDGW010000091.1, read as the reverse complement.
TTATAACTATTGGGCAAGCTCAAAATTTTTTGGTCACAGGAATTTTATCTAAGCCTCCGCATCATTCACATTTAAATTTTGATGTACTCGTTTCCGCTTCATCATTGCCTTTATTAAAGGGAGAAAACGTTGAACAGGATTGGAGTGATGAAGCAAGTGCCTACACATATGTTCAACTAAAGAAAGGCACTTCCGAATCTGCACTTAAAAATATTCTCAAAAATGCAGGCGATCGTGTCAACAAAAATTTACTGCTTCATTCAACTGAAAAAAATTTTGCGTTTGATGTGCAACCTTTGGATAAAATATCTCCGGGAACAAAACCTATGTATAACACAACAAGTGAACCGATACTTCCCAATCTTATTGCACTGGCGTTAATTGGTTTTGGAATGCTGTTGCTTGCTTTTTTTAATTATGTGAATCTCACACTTGCGAGGTCGCTTGACCGGGCTCGTGAAGTTGGTATTCGTAAAGTTGCGGGTGCGTTGAGGCATCAACTAATGACACAATTTTTAAGTGAATCCATTTTTGTTTCATTGCTTGCATTCGCTCTCGCACAAGTGCTTTTAAAATTCATCAGCACGTTGCCAACAGTTCAAAATATTATCGGCGATATTCCTCAAGACACAACTTTGTGGTTGTACTTTGTATTGTTTGCAATTACCACTGGTTTGTTAGCAGGCTGGATTCCTGCAAAAGTGTTATCGGGCTATCAACCTGTTCGAGTTTTAAAAGGGAAATTCAATACAAAACTTTTTGGGGGAATTGGTTTGCGAAAAACGCTTACAGTAATTCAATTTGCCGCATCACTTACCGCCATAGTTCTGCTCACAGTTTTTTATAAGCAGTCGATATACATGGCAACGGCTAATTATGGTTTTAATCAGGAAAATATTATTAATGTTGATTTGCCAGCGAATTCGTATGAAAAAACAGCAGCAGCATTTTCGTCTGTTGCAGGTGTCGAAAATGTTTCCGCAACTTCTTCACTTTTCGGTTTTTCCGGTGGCGATATAAAGTTTATAAAAGCAGATAAAACAGCAGATTCTGTTTCGGCTGCCTATTATTCAATCACACCTTCTGTGATAAACAACTTGGGTCTTACAATAATCACAGGAGAAAATCTTCCTCGTGAAGTTTCACAAAAAGGAATACAGCCGGTTTTAATAAATGAGAAAGCAGCAGGCATTCTTCATTACAAAAATCCTTCTGATGCCGTGGGGAAGTTAATCTGGACAAACGACAGCACACAATACGTGGT
>JABDGW010000090.1:9250-9834 GCA_013285855.1 Bacteroidota bacterium | reverse complement strand
CTTGCGGTAATACCTTACAAAAAACCTTTCAAGTATTGCCATTACACGGTTGTATATTTTAAACTTACCAAAAGTTATATCGGTTTTTGCTTCCATCACTTCCTGCAGCAACCGTCGGTATTCTGAATCAATCAGCTCATAATAATACAAAGGCTCCTTCATTAAAACATTGGTAAATAATATTTCACCCTGCGGTTCATTTACCAAAAGTTCAAACAACCATTCTTTTGTAAAAGACAGATATATATTTTTTGAGCGGTTCTTTGCGGGTGTCATATAGTATAGCTCTTTGCTTATATGAGAAAAAAACAAAGCTGATTTAAGATCTTCTTTTTGATCTGAAATATCATCTATACGCATTACATAAATATCACGGTTTGATTTTCTGCGATGGTATAAAATATCTTCATTTAATGAATAATCAAATATCATTATATCCAGTCCGTTGTACAAATTTATCAGTTGTACAAATCCTTCTCCAACAGATGACGGAACTGTACCTACATTATCTTTTACTTTTAAATGCAGTTGGTTTGATATTGTTCGGAAGAGCTCGTTATAAGTGGTGTGGGTGTATTCTATTT
>JABDGW010000090.1:0-9240 GCA_013285855.1 Bacteroidota bacterium | reverse complement strand
ATCAATGGCGGCAGTTTTTTAAAGGTATTTAAACGGATTACGCCTTGCTGAAAGCATATATTTTTTTATGTTAAGCCAAAACGCCATTACCATGTATATAATTACCGGCGAGCCAAGCGTAAGAAAAGAAATATAGATAAACCACATTCTTATGCGGCTTGTAGATATACCCAACTTTTCTCCTAATGGCTCGCAAACGCCAAATACCCTCCACTCAATAAGCTGTTTCAGTCTGTACATGAACGCAATTTAAAAAAAATTTTCTCTTATCAGCAATGAATAATTTCTTTTTAAGGGCTTCATTTTCATTTTAAAATATTCACATGTAAATTTGCACAAGTTCTTAACCATAATTCTTATACCGCTTTTGTACTTTGTGATCTCAGCGTATGCGGAGCATCATACTTAATTTTTTCAAGCATTATAAAAAAATTTACACATGGCTTTTGATATAGAAATGATTAAAAAAGTGTACAACGAAATGCCGGCAAAAATTTCTGCTGCGCGTAAGTTACTCGATCGTCCTTTAACCTTAGCAGAAAAAATTTTATATTCTCATCTTTTTACTGAACAAACGTCTGAAGCTTTTGAACGCGGTAAAAATTATGTAAATTTTTCTCCTGACCGTGTAGCCATGCAGGATGCTACGGCGCAAATGGCGTTGCTGCAGTTTATGCAGGCAGGCAGGCCAAAAGTTGCAGTACCTTCTACCGTACATTGCGATCATTTAATACAGGCAAAAACTGGTGCTAAAGAAGATTTAGCCGCAGCGCTTAGTGTAAATAAAGAAGTGTATGATTTTCTTGCTTCAGTTTCTGATAAATATGGCATTGGTTTCTGGAAACCCGGTGCAGGAATTATACACCAGGTTGTTTTAGAAAATTATGCTTTCCCCGGAGGTATGATGATTGGAACTGATAGTCACACACCAAATGCCGGCGGTTTGGGAATGATTGCTATTGGTGTTGGTGGGGCAGATGCCTGCGATGTAATGGCAGGTTTAGCCTGGGAATTAAAATGGCCGAAACTTATTGGTATAAAACTTACCGGAAAATTAAGTGGTTGGACGAGCGCGAAAGATATTATTCTTTGGGTTGCGGGGCAACTAACAGTTAAGGGTGGTACTGGCGCTATTGTTGAATATTTTGGTGATGGCGCAGATAGTTTAAGTGCGACAGGCAAGGGAACAATTTGTAATATGGGCGCTGAAATTGGCGCCACTTGTTCTTTATTTACATACGATGATAAAATGGCTGCCTATCTTACATCAACTGCAAGAGCAGACGTTGCAAACCTTGCCAATGAAATAAGAGAGCATCTTCGTCCTGACGCTGAAGTGTATGAAAATCCTGAAAAATATTACGACCAGGTGCTTGAATTAAACTTAAGCGAACTGGAACCTTATGTAAACGGGCCTTTTACACCGGATCTTGCAACACCAATTTCAAAAATGAAAGAAGCTGTTGAAAAAAATGGCTGGCCTGAAAAATTAGAAGTTGCTTTAATTGGAAGTTGTACCAATTCTTCTTATGAAGATATCAGCCGCTCTGCTTCTATTGTAAAAGATGCGGTAAGTAAAGGTTTAAAAACAAATAGCGAATTTACAATCACGCCCGGTTCTGAACAGGTTCGTTTTACTATAGAAAGAGATGGTTTTATCAATGACTTTGAAAGCGTGGGTGGTATTGTGTTGGCAAATGCCTGCGGACCTTGCATTGGCCAGTGGGTAAGGCATATTGATGATCCAAACAGGAAGAATACTATCATTACTTCATTCAACAGAAATTTTGCAAAGCGCAATGATGGGCTTGCGTCAACTCATGCTTTTGTTGCTTCGCCGGAAGTGGTAACTGCTATGGCTATTGCGGGAACAATTGCCTTCAATCCGCTGCACGATTCATTAAAAAATAATAAAGGTGAAGATGTAAAATTGAGTGAGCCTAAAGGTTATGAATTACCGCCAAAAGGTTTTGCGGTTGATGATGCAGGTTTCCAGGCACCTGCAGAAGATGGGAGTCATGTACAGGTTGCAGTAGATCCTAACTCATCCAGACTTCAATTACTTGCCCCGTTTGCTGAATGGGAAGGCACAGATTTGAAAAGTCTTAAGCTTCTTATCAAAGCCAAGGGAAAATGTACAACAGATCATATCTCTATGGCCGGACCCTGGCTAAAATTTCGCGGGCATTTAGATAATATTTCCAACAACTTATTAATCGGTGCTATTAATTTTTTCAATAATCAAACGGATTGCGTAAAAAACCAGCTAACAGGTGAATACGGTTCAGTGCCTGCAACACAAAGAGCGTACAAAGCTGTGGGCATTGGAACTATCGTTGTTGGTGATGAAAATTATGGAGAAGGAAGTTCACGCGAACATGCAGCCATGGAACCAAGATTTTTAGGCGTAAGAGCTATTGTTGTAAAAAGTTTTGCACGAATTCACGAAACTAATTTAAAGAAACAAGGCATGCTTGCACTTACGTTTGTAAATAAAGATGATTACGACAAAATTGAAGAAGATGATACATTTGATATTATTGGATTAAAAGAGTTTGCGCCAAATGTTTCGCTGCATATAATGTTGCATCATAGCAATGGTGAATCTGAAACCATTGAAGTAAATCACACTTATAATGAACAACAGATAGAATGGTTTAAAGCTGGTGCTGCATTAAATATCATCCGTAAAAAATTTAATGCGCCTGTTGAAGAAACTGTTGCTTAATAAAGGCTTCTAAAATTTAATTAAAAAATCATAAGTCAATTTATGCTATGCAAAGTCTTCGGGCTTTGCATTTTTTATGAGCAAAGCTTTCTGACTTTTCATAAGTGCATCAAAAAATATTTTTAGATTTTTAAAGTTCCTATCTTTATAAAACACCAAAAAACTCCCTGTACTTATTTATTTTTTTGTTTATGAAAACATCAATTCTAATTGCTGCAGCTTTTTTGTTTTCTTTTGAGTGTGTTCATATATCAGCTCAAAACATAGCAAACATTCAGGACTGGAAACAGCCCAATAATAATTTTCATCTTAACCGCAACAACACCATTGCTTTTGAAAAAGAAAACATAGAAACATTAACGCCAAAAATTACAGATGCAGTTTATACTTTGCCGGTTGTTGTGCATGTAATTACAACAGGCGATGCAATTGGTTCGCCGGATAACCCTACCGATGCAAACATTAATGCAATGCTTAAATTGCTAAACAATGCTTACAATAAAAAGGGTGCAAACTATGGCGGCGCAATTATGAAAATAAAATTTCAGTTAGCTGTAAGATCGCCGCAATGCACAGCTACTACAGGAATTAATCGTGTTGACGGAAGTGGTGTTCCAAATTATGTTTCAGGCGGCATTACAAATATTAATTATGCGGGCAGCGCAGATGAAGCTATTGTAAAAAATCTCAGCCGCTGGTCTAATACTGATTACATTAATATTTGGATAGTAAATAAAATCAATGGCAGCTCAACTAATCCGGGTGGTTACACTTATTTTCCTGAATACAATTCTGCATCTACTGACGGGCTTGTATTAAATGCAAGTGTTGTAAATGGAACCAACAAAACCATCGTTCATGAAATGGGTCATTTCTTTAGTTTATATCATCCTTTTTTTGATGGTGGAAATGAAACTACCTGCGCTGATAATACAGATTGCACACAGGATGGCGATAAAGTTTGCGATACAGAACCTGAGCTGAATGTGCCTTGTGGTACTTCATCTAATAGTTGTAATGGTAACCAGCCATTTGTAATTGCAGATGCTGATAAAAATTATACAGTGCTTAATAATTTTATGGGCTATACAAATTGCCAGTGGATGTTTACTGAAGGGCAAAAAGCAAGAGCACGTTCAGCATTACTTACATTTCGTGATGGTTTAATTACATCAAAAGCATTAACTGCTCCTGACGGGATTTTGCCGGTGGCTGCTTGTATACCAACAGCAACTTATGGCTTGTCTCCTTATTACGGCGTTCAAAAAGTTGAGTTCAATACATTAAGTGTTTATTCCAATTCAAGCCTTGCTGATGGCGCTTTTTATATTGACAGAACCTGTAATCAATCAACACCAGTAATGCAAGGCAAATCATACACCATAAAAATTACCGGAAGTTACGGTAACCCGCATCGTATAAAAGTGTTTATAGATTATAATAATGATGGTGATTTTGATGATGCCAATGAAACAATATTATCTTCTTATACAGATACAGCAAAGAAAAAAATAACCATACCATTATCAGGCGTTGCAACCGGAGTTTTTTTGCGTATGCGTGTAGTTGCTGATAATCCTGCAACGCCACAGCCAACAGCATGCAAACTCCACGGAACTTCAGCAGCTGGCGCCGGCCAGGTTGAAGATTATAGTGTAATAGTTATGCCTGCAACGTTTGCAGATGTGCTATCAGATAAAAATTATGCAAGTTTGAAATAAGATTTTTTTGTGTACAAAAGCTTTTGGCAACGCTAGTTCTTCTCCATATTCAAAAGCATTTTGTACTTTCAATAAAGTAATTCACTCATATTCTGCCTGCATAATTAAACGCCATGCGGCAATATAATTTTATCCTGGTAATTTTTTTAAGCTTTAAAACATTTAGCGCGCAAAGCCAGGATATTAATACACATCATCTTACTTCTGCAGACGGATTAACAAGCAATACCATCATTAATATTTTTCAGGACAGCCGCGGATTTCTTTGGATTAGCACTGAAGACGGGTTGAATATGTATGACGGGCAAACTGTTAAACAATATTATTTATCTGATTATATTTCTTCCCAGGCTTACAGCAATTTTACAGGAGGCATTGCAGAAGATGTTGATCACAATATTCTTATTGCTGCAAAATCGGGCATTGTAAAATTTTCATGGAATACAAAACAATTTATAGTTGTTTATAAAAACGATTTTGCAGCATTTGGAAATGTATATCCTGAGTTATTCGTTGATAAAAAGAAAAATATCTGGATTTGTGAGCGTGTGCGCATTAAACAATTTGATGCGCATTTTCATTTATTAAGAACATGGTATTTGCATGATAGCTCAAATGCAAAATATTTAAACGGGCCATCTGTAACCAGTATTGCTGGTGAAGATGGTCACCATCGTTTATGGCTTAATGACTATAGTTACATTCTTACACTGAATGAACTAAATGGCAAAACAGATACGCTGAACGGTAAATTAAATAATGCAGATTTTCGCAACTCAAATCTTTATGCAGTAAGTGCTTCAGCAAATTCAGTTTGGGTTATACGGAATAATTATACACTCATTCATTTTAATACTGATTTAAATTCTATTGCCTCTTATCATTTGCCAGCTACAATTTACCCAAGCTATAAGTCTGGCATTGAAAGCAATAACAAATACTGGCTGGGAACATACCAGGATGGGGTTTGTATAATAAATAAGCAAACCGGGGAAGTGCAGAATTTTTTGGTAAATCAAAAAAATAATGCTGCACTTTCTTCCAATAGCATTTCTTGTCTTTTAAAAGATGCAACTGAGAATATTTGGATTGGCACAAATGCGGGAGTGAACGAATGGAGCGCAAACGCATCTTTTTTTCATCAGCTAAATTTTAATATTCCTGATTCGCTTGCTTCACAACAATATGGCCTGCAAAACATTTTTGTACAAAATAATATTTTATTTGCATTTACTTCATTTGGGTTAATACGTTCACAGTTAATAAATAATTCTTCAAAATATTTTATTGATAATACAAGATATTATACGGCAGGTTTCCCGTTCAATAATCAATGGCTTGTTTGCAGAAGCCATCATGTTGAATTTCTGCAGGTAAAAAACAACCAGCTTATATTTTCTGAATTTACTTCACCGCATACTGCTATACTTGATTCAAGTGATGTAGTTTCCTTTTATAAAGACGATGATAAAAATATCTGGATGGGATTGTCTAACGATGCGGGAATTATTTGCTGGAATACATCAAACAATAATTTTCATATTTACAACCAAAAAAGTAAAGGGAAAAATTTTTGCCCGCTCAGGCATTTCAGATATGCGATTGAAGACAGTAAAAAAAATATTTGGTTTGGCTATGAAAAAGGCGGCATTGCAATATTTGATAAACAACGCCAGCAATTTATTTCTCCTCCTCTTTTTGAAAAAGATTCGATTAATAATGTTGTTGTTTCAGGAATGATTAATGACAATAAAAATCATCTTTGGATTGCAACAAACACAGGGCTTATCCGCTATGATGAATTGAAAAATTCCTATCAGCGGTTTAGCCGCAAAGAAGGTTTGCCATCAAATAATGTATTGGGAATTGAGCAGGATGCAACAGGAAATATTTGGGCAGGGTTTGAAGGAGCTTTGGCTGAAATAAACATCTTAACAAATAACATAATTACTTACTCAACAGCCGATGGCTTGCCGGACGAACAACTGCAAAACCCTTTGTACGACTCCGTTTCAACAACAATGTTTTTTTGTACGGATAGAAATATAATTTATTTTAATCCGCAACAAATAAAAAAAACAGCATCAAAATTAAATACTGTTATAACTTCTTTGCAGGTGATGGGGAAAGAGCAATCTTTTTATGCAGGTAAAAAAATAGAATTGCCTTATTCGCAAAACTATTTGTTGTTTAATTTTTCAGCTGCAAACTTTATCAATGCATCAGAAAATGAATATGCCTGCAAACTGGATGGTGCTGATAAAAACTGGAATTATTTAGGCAATCATCACTTTGCAAATTATAGTCAGTTGCAGCCGGGCAATTATATTTTTCACGTAAAGGCAAGAGTTAAAAATGGTGCATGGCAAGAAGAATCAGCGCCGGTTATCATCAATATTCTAACTCCGTTTTGGCGAACAGCCTGGTTTTGGGTTTTGTGTGTTGCTATACTCTTATGTATTATTTTTTCTTTTGTTTATTTAAGATTAAGAAACAAATTTGAAAAGCAAATTCTTGCTCAATCTATTCGTGATAAAATTGCGGGCGATTTGCATGATGACATCGGAAGCACATTAAGCAGCGTGACTATTTTAAGTGAGCTTGCAAAGCAAAAATATTCCGATGCTGCACCGCTGCTGGAGCGCATCAGCAAAAGCATTTCTTCTGTACAGGAAAATATGAGCGATATTGTTTGGGCGATCAATCCGAAGAACGACAGGTTTACAAATATTATTCAGCGCATGTCTCAGTTTGCTGCAGAATTGCTTGAATCAAAAAATATAGAATTAAAATTTTCAAATGATGTTTCAATACTTTCGCTTTCAATGGAGAAAAGAAAAAGCTTTTATCTGCTTTATAAAGAAGCAATAAATAACTGCGCTAAATATAGCAAGGCAACTATGGTAGATGTTAATCTGTCTCAAAAGGAAAATATCATGCGCCTTACTATAAAAGATAATGGTGAAGGTTTTGATACTGCAAAAACTTATACCGGGAACGGAATGAAAACCATGCACAAACGAGCAACAGAATTAAATGGTGTTTTGAAAATAGATTCAGCATTACATGAAGGAACAGCTGTTCAATTAAATTTTACAGTTTAAAAAAATCACATAATTCTGTGATTGTTTTTTTCTGCCATCTTCTTTTTTTTTACATGTGGAAATTATATGACTGTACAACCTGGATTAAAAATTAAAGTTGCCGTTTTTGAAGATAATGTTCAGCTTCTCGAAAGTCTGCAGCAACTTATTGATGCTTCTGATGAACTTGCCTGCACCGGTGTATTTGCAGATGCAAAACAGCTTGAAAAAAAAATTGAAAAATCAAAGCCTGATGTTATTGTGATGGATATAGATATGCCTGTTGTAAATGGTATTGATGCCGTAATTATCATTCATGAAAAATTTCCAGGCATCAGGGTTTTAATGCAAACAGTATTTGATGGCAACGATAAAATATTTGCAGCAATCCGTGCAGGTGCATCAGGTTATATTTTAAAAAAATCTTCACCGGCAAAAATTATTGAATCCATTATTGAAACATATAAAGGTGGTGCGCCGATGACTCCATCTGTTGCAGAAAAAGTATTAAGCATGTTTCGCACGCAAACGCTGCAAACAGAAGCCGAAAAAATAGATTTGAGTGAACGCGAAAAAGAAATTCTCTCGTTGCTTGTAAAAGGCATGAGCTATAAAATGATTGCGGCGGAATGTTTTATTTCTATTGATACAGTAAACTCTCACATTAAAAATATTTATGAAAAACTGCATGTGCATTCAAAAAGCGAAGCGGTTGTAAAAGCTATCAACCAGAAATTAATTTAAAAGTGCCAGACAGCTTTTGCGTACATATATCATAAGAAAAATCACGTATTTATGGGATTGTTTTAAGAATGCTGGTAAAGTAGCTTACACTTAAAATTTTTGTATGAAAAGATTAAGTTTACTCTACGCAGCTTTAATATTCGCTTTACCTGTAATAGCACAAAACACTTTTCCATCAACAGGCGCTGCAGGTATAGGTACTACAACTCCCAATGCATCTTCACTGCTTGAAATAAAATCAACATCAAAAGGGGTTTTAATTCCGCGCATGACAAAAACTCAGCGTGATGCCATTGCAACACCGGCAACCGGCTTATTAATTTATCAAACAAATTCATCATCCGGATTTTATTATTATGATGGAAGCAAATGGTCGGCTGTTTCTTCAAACGGTGCAAACAGTACTTTATCTAATCTTACAACGCCAACAGCAATGAATGCTGATTTGCTTCCTGATTCAAATAATACAAGAAATCTTGGAAGCGGCATCAAAGCCTGGAAAACGCTTTATGCAAATACTATCAGCAGTTCCAGTTCTAAACCGCTTACATTTAAAGCACACAATAGTTTCGCCGGTTATATTGATTATGATGTTTCCCTGGCAAACACAGGTTTTGGTTATCAGGTATTAGGTTCTAATGCCGGTGGCGGCAATACAGCTTTTGGCTACGAAGCAAATTTTTCAAACACGAATGGCTATCAAAATACTGCTATTGGCAATACTGCATTGTATACAAACTCAACGGGAGGATATAATGTAGCAATAGGTTTGGCGGCGCTTTATTCCAACAGAGGAGGATTTTCAAATACTTCAACCGGTCAGCGTTCAATGTATCTAAATACAACCGGAGGAAATAATACTGCCACAGGATTCAATGCGCTTTATTCAAACACTACGGGCAGTTATAATATTGCAAACGGCGATCATGCAGGTTATGATAACACAACAGGAAGCAATAATATT
>JABDGW010000089.1 GCA_013285855.1 Bacteroidota bacterium | reverse complement strand
GTTTGTTTCTTATCAAACCAACAACTATAATGAGAAAATATTTGTTCATACAGATAAAACGTTTTACATAGCTGGTGAAAGCATTTGGTTTAAAGTTTATTGTGTTGATGAAAATTTTCATAAGCCATCCGGTATAAGTAAAATTGCTTATGTTGAAATTATAGGTTCTGAAAACAAACCCATACTCCAGGCAAAAATTTCATTGGATAGCGGGAGTGGCGATGGCTCATTTATTATTCCATCTTTTATTGCTTCGGGAAATTATATACTGCGTGCTTATACAAAGTGGATGGAAAATTTTGATGCAGATTATTTTTTTCAAACACCGGTTACAATTGTGAATACTTTAAAAGCAAGTGTTATAAAAAATGAAGCAAAAGGGAAATCTTATGCTATATCTTTTTTTCCTGAAGGCGGAAATTTAGTAGAAGGTATGCAATCAAAAATTGCTTTTAAGATTGTTGATGAACAAGGCAAACCCGTTGATTGCAGCGGAACAATTACAAATGGAAGCAATAATGTTACAAGCTTTCAATGCTTGAAATTTGGAATGGGCAGTTTCATCTTAACTCCAAAAGCAAACGAAACATATAAAGCAATTATAAAATTGGCTGATACAACAATTACAAACCCATTACCAACTGTTTATAAACAAGGGTTTGTTATGCATGCTGAAGATGATGCCGATAATGCCCATGTTAAAGTTTCAGTATCAACAAACACAAATGATAATGCCGCTTATTTGCTGGTGCATTCGCAAAATGTTTTAAAAGATTTTCAGCAAGTAAATATTTCAAATGGTGAAGCAAATTTTACAATTGATAAAAATAAATTTGCTGATGGCATCAGCACTATCACCATATTTAATGCAAACAAACAACCGGTTTGTGAAAGGCTTTATTTTAAAAACCCCGTTGCTAAACTTACCATTCAATCTCAAACAGATCAGCAACAATATGGTTTAAGAAAACCGGTAAATATTTCTTTAACTGTAAATGGCAATAACAATAAACCTTCAATGGCTAATATGTCTGCCGCAGTGTTTATGATTGATTCATTGCAATCAACAAATTATACTGATATTCTTTCATATTTATTATTAAGCTCTGAACTAAAAGGAACAATAGAATCACCTTCATATTATTTTCAATCAAACAATAAAGAAGCAGAGGAAGCGGCTGACGATTTAATGCTCACGCAGGGATGGAGAAGATTTAAATGGGAAGATGTGCTTCAAAACAAGAAGCCATATTTTGAATTTATTCCGGAATATGAAGGGCTTGTTATTGATGGAAAAATAAATGATGAATTTAATAATCCTGCAAAAAATGCTAACGTAATACTTACAGTACCTGGTGAAAATTTTCAACTGGCAAGTACAATAAGCAATGCATCCGGAAATTTACTTTTCAATGTAAAAAAATTTTACGGCAGTGATAATATTATTATTACTGCTGACAGCAATTATAAAACAACTATTGCATCATCTTATTCAAACAAGTTTTCCAATCAGCCTTGGTCTGCATATAAATTTCCTCAGCCATGGAAAAACCAGGTATTATTCCGAAGCATTAATGCACAGACAGACAATGCATATCTAATCAACGAAAAACAGCATTCCTATTTATATAGTGCAGAAGATACTTCTTTGTTTTATGGAACACCTGATAAGCGTTATTATCTTGATGATTATACAAGATTTATAACAATGGAAGAAGTGATGCGGGAATACGTTGCAGAGGTGCATGTTAGAAAAGAAGCAGACCAGTTTCATTATAAAGTATTGGATTTTTTAACGAAAACATTTTCTGAAAACGACCCGCTTATTTTATTGGATGGAATGCCGGTTGCCGATGCAGGCAGAATAATTGAGTTCGATCCTTTGAAGATAAAAAGGCTGGATGTTGTTGCGCGGAAATATTATTATGGAAATATAATTGCTGATGGTATTGTAAGTTACACAACATATCATGGCGATCTTGCAGATTTTCATTTAAAAGCAGGTGAACTTGTAATTAAGTTTGATGGCCTGCAGCGGGAACGGGAATTTTATTTGCCGGTTTATAATACAGAGGAACAAATAAAAAATCATCTGCCTGATGTAAGAAATGTTTTGTATTGGTCTCCTAAAATAGAAACAGGCGCGGATGGGAAGGCGCATGTTGATTTTTATACTTCAGATCTTACCGGAAAATTTGCGTGTGTTATACAGGGCATAACTGCTGATGGCCTTGCAGGCAGTAACATAATTACTTTTGATGTTAACAAATAAACATCCGCAATAAAATTTACTGCAGATTTATTTAAAATTACTTAGCGCCTGGCGGGCAATATTGCCTTAAAAATGTAGTGTACAAATTACTTAAATGCTGCCTTGTACCTTCACCTTCGCTTAAACCGTGCGTTCTGTTTGGGTAAGGCATAAACTGGAATATCTTATTGTATTTTATCAATTCATTTATCATCATTTCTGCATTAGCATAATGCACATTATCGTCACCGGTTCCATGAATGATCAATAAATGACCCTGTAAATTTTTCGCATAAGTAATTGGCGAACCTGCAACAAAATCTTCCCTGTTTTCTTGTGGTAAACCCATGTAACGTTCCTGGTAAATATCATCATACGTCAGCTCGTTATCAACAGCAGCAATTGAAATTCCTGTTTTATAAATTTCAGGAAACTGGAACATGCAATTTAATGTTGCGGAACCGCCGCCGCTCCAGCCCCAAACGGCAACCCGGCTTGTATCAATAAACGGCCATTGAATAATCTTCTTTGCAGCCATACCCTGGTCGTGAATATTTATTCGTCCAATATTTCTATAAATAGATTTGCGCCATGCTGCGCCTTTTGGTGCAGGAGTGCCTCTTCCATCAACACTTATATAAATGTAACCATCGCCGGCAAAATCGCCGTTATATAAAAAATTAAAGGCTGCCCCATATTCATCTGTTACAGTTTGGGCAGCAGGTTCTGTATACACATAAAACACAACAGGATATTTTTTCGTGGAATCAAAATTTGCCGGCTTCACCATCCATCCATCCATTGTTATACTATCATCTGTTGTAATTTTAAACATGTTTGCATGAGGTAAAACAAATCCTCCATTATCTTCTTTTTCGCCTTGCTTAATTACGGTATGTTTTGGCAAGCTTACCCAATCTTCCACCGGTGCTGTATTAATGTTTGAAAATTCATGCGAAGCATATAAGCCATTTGTTGAAAGATCATAATCATGTGTGCCGCTTTCATCTGCAGGCGATAAACGTTCTGCTGCAGTTTTACCATCCATTTTTACACGATATAAATATTTCTGCGTGGCGTTATCAGGCGAAGCCATAAAATAAACATAGCCGCTTTTATCATCATAACCTTTTAAAGTAATAATATCATAATTACCTTTTGTAAGTAAGGTTTGATTTTTCCCATCACGGCTTATTAAATGAATGTGACGCCATCCATCTTTTTCACTTACCCATAAAAATGCACCGCCATTTTTCACCCATTCCCAACCTGTACCGAAAGGATTTCCACTCCATGCATTTTTATTATCCACCCATGCTTTATCACTTTCTGTATAAATTTCATTTGTTGCGCCGGTTACTGCATCGCAATACATAATCTTAATTTCATTTTGTTTGCGGTTGAATTGTTCAATAATTAATTGCGTTGAATTTGCTGCCCATTCCATGCGTGGAATATAGTGCTGCTGCGGATCTCCGGGCACATTCATTTTTGTTGAGTTGCCTGTTGCAAGATTTACAACATACACATAACAAGGCGAAGGATCAGTGCCTGCAGTTGGATATTCAACCGGCACAATATTCGAATAAACTGAATCAGTATTATTAATCATTAAGAAATTAGGAATTTTCGTAGCATCAATTTTCCAGTATGCAATGCTTTTACCATCGGGACTCCAGCGAAATCCGTCGCGGCAATCAAACTCTTCTTCATATACCCAATCAAAAGTTCCATTAATCATCCGGTCAGTTCCATCACTTGTAAGCTGCTTAATGGAGTTTGTATTTACATCTTCTACATATAAATTATGCTTGCTAACATATGCTATGCTATTACCATCAGGAGAAAATTTTGCATACATTAATGATGATACAGCAAGTGTTTTTCCAATTTGTTTCAAACTGTTATCTGTTGTATTTAAGACCCAATAATCGCCGCGTGTATCGTAACGCCAAACTTTTTTGCTGTTGGTATAAATCAAAATTTTCATACCATCATCACTGAAAAAAAAGTTGCGCACTTTTAATGCTTGCGAAGAATCTTTTGGTGTGAGTTGTTGTGTTGTTGCAATAACCGTTTTGGTAAAAGAAGGCATTTGAATTTTAGTAATGCCATCAGCTCCGCTTTCATAATAGCTGTTTCCATCAACAGACCAATGAATGCCATGTGGTGGCTGTGCGTAAATAGAAGCACAAATACAAAAGCAAATAAGCAGCAGTAATACTTTCAGTAATTTCATGTGGAAAGTTTTGCGGTGAAAGTAAAACATCACAAAACAACGACACAATCATTTATAGAATTTTTTTATAGCAGGTCAATAAGTTTTAAACAAAAAGCCGCTCTAAGTTTTAAAGCGGCTTTTTAGAATTGTGATTACATTTATTTTCTTCCTGCAAAGCGGCTTAATAGTCTTAATATTTCAACATACAACCAAATCATTGTTACAAGCAAACCAAAAGCGCCGTACCATTCCATAAATTTAGGAGCGCCCATATCAGCACCTTTTTCAATCATATCAAAATCTATGATAAGATTTAGTGCGGCAATAGCTACGATAAAAAGAGAAAGACCAATTCCTAATGCTGAACTATCGTACATAAAAGGGATATCCACATGAAACAATCTTAGTACAAGTGTGATAAGATAGAATACTGCTATACCTGCCGTTGCTGCAAATATTACTGATTTGAATTTTTGCGTAGCTTTTATAACTCTGAAATTATACAGCAAAAACATTGCGATTGCAACGCCAAAAGTTAAACCCACCGCCTGCAATACAAGGCCAGGATATTTCTCACTGAATGCATCATTTAAAATTGCCGAAATAGCGCCAAGAAATAATCCTTCTAAAATGCCGTAAGCCGGAGAAAGATAAGGCGCCAAAGTTGGTTTTACGCTTATTGCAATTACTGAAATTAATCCGCCAATTATACCAACCCACATCAGCGTTACCATTGTTTGCTGCTGGTTATTATAATATAAATACCAGGTGTAAGCTGCGCCGGCAAGCACCATAAACAATAAAAATCCAAACTTGTTTATTGAGCCGCGAACCGTCATAGTTCCGGCTTCATCCTGTGTAATAGAACGATTAAAAATTTTTTGAGATAATGTCGGGTTTCCCGACTGAAACAGTGCCATAAAATTTATTGATTTAAGTAGTAAAATTAGCGGAAAGATCAACAGCAAAAAATTGCTGCTGAAGATTTACAAAAAATTTTACTATGCACCTGGAAAACTTCATAACTTTCATATTAAAGTTTTGCCATGGCGGAGGAAACCAAAAAAACAAAAAGCTTTTGGGATATTCTGGAAATACTTTCAAAATTCACTACAGGTTTTTTATTGGTGATCATTGCTTTTGTTTTAGATATTGGTTCAAAACGAATTGCGCAGTCGAATGATGAAAGCAAGATCATTCAATCTTTAATTGAGGATCTTACAACAAAACAGGCAGAAAGCCGCAATGATGTTGCATTACTTTCACTGGAAAAATATTTAATGTCAGACTCCAATAATAAAAATTTTCAAATCAATAAAGCTTATATAACAGAGGTTTCAGAAACTATTTTAAGACAAAGAATTCAAGAAGATTCAAGTCTTACTCTTGAAAGTTCAATTCCTTTCAAAATATTAAATAAGTACAACAAAGCAGAAGCAAACATTGTTCTTACTGAAGACGGGGACAACAAAAGAGATGCAAGCAATAGTAACCTTAAAGAAAAAGGTCCGTTGAGCGATTCTGCAGTAACCAATCTTCAGCCGATTATACAAAGTAAAAATGCAACTGAAGCAAACGTTATAAGTTCATTTAACAAAAAGATTTGCTATATACAATATAACAACAGTGCTGGTGAAGACAAAATAAGAGACTTTCAGAATGCATTAAAAACAAAAGAATGGGTTGCCCCCGGCATTGATTATGTAGCAGGTAATTATAACAATATTGTTAAGTATTTTAATGATGAAGATAAAACCTTAGCTGAAAAAGCGGCCACTATTGCCAAGGCATATTTTAATAACGATTTTCAGGTTGTAGCGATATTATCTTCAAAATACAAAGTTCCGAAAGGTCAGCTCGAAATTTGGATCAATAATAAATAAGCGGAAAGTTTTTCTAAAATTTATGCAACTGTATTTTGCAGGAATTTGCTTTTTTATTTTGAGAATGAACAAACATGCAGCCTGCAAAATTCAAATCTTTGTAGAAATAAAAGAGGCTGCTCAATTTTGAGACAGCCTCTTAAATGTTAATTGAATGAACGGTTATTTATTAATAAGAACTTTAATTGAATAATGTAAATCGTTTCTTTGAACAGTTAACATATACAACCCTGAAGCCAGTTTATTTTGTAAATAAACATTTTCAGAAACATTCCCGTTTATCATGCCTAAATTATTTTCCCATACTTTCTTGCCAAAAGCATCATATAATGTTAGGGAAGTTGATGATTTAGAATTTGGCAATTGCAACTGCACAGTAAAATTTCCTTTATTTGGATTAGGTGAAGCCTGTACTTTGGCTGCAACTTCTATATTGCTGCCGGCTCTTGCATCTTCTGTACCTGTAATACCTGCAATCGTACCACCTGTAATATTCACGGTATAATCTTCTGCCTCACCATCTGTAAAGCTGCCGCAGGTTGTACCAAGTGCCGCATTATAATGCATGACAATGCGCATGTTCGTTAAGCCGCTTTTCGCAGTTAGAGGAACAGTAAATGTTTTAGTGATCGTTGCTGAATTATGACCGGTTGCTACTTTTTCCATATTGTTGTACGTCCCGTTATGATTGTAGTCAATATATACTTCCCAATATTCTGGGTAGGCGGAACCGGTAAAACCTGGTGTAAGCTTAATCTGGGCCGGGCTACCCGCGGCAAGAGTTGTACTCAATGCAGTATAGTTTCCATAACCAAAATTATTGCCGCTTGTGTTGTGTATGCTGCCCAGCACAACTTTATTAATATATTCAAAACCAGTACTACCATTAATTGCACAATAAGCAGGGCCTCCATAAGTTGTTGCGAATGAAGAAACGTGGCTAAATGCACTCTTTAGATTATTGGCGCATGTAGTTTGAACTTTATAATCGTAAGAAGTGTAAAATGCAAGTCCTGTTAGATTATACGATGTGCTATGTATGTTTTTAATGACAGTCCAGGTAGAAGAAGATGATGGTTTATAACTAAGGGCATATTTTAACCCACCAAATGCAGCATTCCAATTTAATGTAGCGCTGTTTGTAGTAAGATTTGTTGCAAAAAGACCGTTAGGTATTTCACAACCAGTTGTTATAGAAACAGGATTTGAAGCGATGCCATTTGCGGTTACAACCATTGAATAAGTGCCATCCGGCAATCCGGCAGGTAACGTCATAGTAACACTATCCGGCTTGTTGCCACGCATAACCCCGGTACTGTTCCAGTTAGTGGTTCTACAGTAATATACATTACTGCCTAAGGTTAAACGAACGACGGGAAAATTTGTTTCTGATTGCCAATCATCACCATAACATGCACCTTCAGAAATACCATTAAAACCGGTGCCGGTAAGATTATAAGTTGTGGAGGAAGTTTGCAATACGCCGGTAATTGCAGGCTTGCCTGCTGCAACAGCAGCACCATTGGGTGTATAAATATAATATTGTGCGTCTCCTTGATTTGCAAATAAAACAGTACCATCCGGCAGATCAAGCATATTTGATATATAAGAGCTGTTATTATTAGTTGTTCCACCGCCTGGTGCACCAACCTGGGTAAATGAATTAGTAAGGTAATCAAATTCATAAAAAGAAGTGGGGGTGGGAAAATGGTCACCGGAAGTAGGTATTGGCGAAACAGCACATAAAATTTTTCCATTCACCATCATGGCTGCTGCTGCATCTGGTGTTCCCTGTGCATTTGGTATATCAGGACCAGCGGTCCATGCACCATTAGCAGTAGTTCCGGATGGCGTGTAATAAGCTGTGTGACCGGTAGAGCCAAGAAAAAATCCCCTGCCATCCGGTAGTAAAAAAGCGCCACCTGCTTCAAAACCGTATGGATCATATACACTTACTGGAACGGTAGCATCAGCAATCCATGAATTCGTAGCAGGAATATAACGCTCGGTACTATGGTCATCGCCATTAACAGTCACATCTATATATAAAATACTGTTGTCTGGTAACTTTAACCAGGCAGATTCATCTGCATAATCAAGTGTTGAAGGCCCGGGTGAATAAGTATTAGTTGCAGGATTATAAATAACAGTGTGAAGAAAATCGCCGCCTACTAATGCCTGCAGCACTCGGCCATCCTCTAAAATTTCTGAATTAGCATCACTTATATTAATTCCGGGATCAGGAGTAAGTGTCCAGGTATTTGTCAGTGGGTCATACACTTCTCCATGTGTTAAACCGCCACCGTATTCGCCGCCTGCAACATACAAGCGACCATCCTTCAAAACCTGTGAAGAATAATAAAGCCTGTCGTATTGCATTGGTGATATGGTAGACCATGTGCCATTTACATAACTACCGGAAGCATCTGGCGTGAGTCTTGTATAAATGGTTCCATTACCTTGATCCCCGGTTAATGCTGTACCTCCATAACTTTTTGCCAGTACAGTGCCGTCAGAAAGCAGTATCATTCCACCATTGCAACCAAAAGCAGGGAAATGAGTTAAAGCAGTCCAGGATCCTGCAGTTGGGGCAGCTTTAAAAACGGAATTTGTTTTTGTTGCAGAAGAAAGATTTTTATCCGGCTTATAATTTTTGCTAACTATTGATAACGGATAAGGTGTTTTTTGTGCGTTCAAAGATTGAATACCCGCAATCATGAAACTTGTTATTAAACAAAGTTTGATGATAGATGAAATTTGTTTTTTTTGTTTTTTCGAACGTAAATTTTTTCTCATGTTAAAAGGCTTTTTTTAAAGTTTTATAAATATTAAATCAACAATTTTATTCAACTATAAATTCCATCAATAACTATTAAATACATCTTTTTATTAAAATAATCTTTATTCATATTCTGAATGACAGGCATTGAAATTTTTATAGCTTTTAAAAATTATAAGACCGCAGCATTATATGGGAAAAGCAGTTAATGAAAATTGAATGTATATATTATTTTAATACAATCATATTATTTTAAATATAACAACAGGCATGCATTGTTTACAAGAAGCAAGTTGAATTATGCTATATAATCACTGGCTTATCAGTAAAACTGTAATTAATGCGAACACTTCGCAGTTAACTTTGCAGCCCACTTGCTATTAAGAAATAATAATGGAACGACAAGACGGATTGGTAAATGATGTGGTAATAAAATTTGCCAGCGAAAATAACAATTATAAAAACCCCTCACCTAATAAAGTACTATTCAATTTTTAGTTCCTCCTCTATTAACTTTGCAAAAATTGCTTGCTATAAAAAGAACAGATAATGGAACGACAAGACGTATTGCTGAATGATGTGGTGATAAAGTTTGCCGGCGACAGCGGAGATGGAATGCAACTTACGGGAACACAATTTACCAACAACACAGCGCTGCTTGGCTTAGACCTTGCCACTTTCCCTGATTTTCCTGCAGAAATCCGTGCGCCGCAAGGTACACTGCCGGGTGTTAGCGGATTTCAATTAAGATTTTCTTCTGACAGAGTTTTTACGCCGGGTGATATATGTGATGTATTGGTGGCAATGAATGCGGCAGCTTT
>JABDGW010000088.1 GCA_013285855.1 Bacteroidota bacterium | reverse complement strand
CTTTTTCACCAATAGCTGCAGTTGCCACGCCAAACAAAACGGAGAATACAACAATTTGTAAGATTTGATTTTGCGACATTGCATCCACAACACTTACAGGAAAAACATGCTCCACAAAATTCTGTAAACTGAATGCCTGTGTTTTACCAATTAAATCTTTTGCTCCTGTTGCATCTGCATTGCTTAAATCAATTGCAGCACCCGGCTGAAAAATATTTACGAGCAACATTCCTAAAAACAAACTTATCAGCGAAGCAGAAATAAACCACAGCATTGCCTTGCCGCCAACCCTGCCAACTGTTTTTATGTTGCCCAGTTTTGCAATGCCAACAACCAGTGTAGAAAAAACAAGCGGTGCAATTATCATTTGCACCAACCTTAAAAAAATTGTGGAGAGTAATTTTATGTTTGACGAAAAATTGTTGCGTGTTTCAACTGAGTATTGCGCATATACAAAATAACCAACCAGTGCGCCTAAAATCATTGCAATAAAAATATACAGCGTAAGATTATTGCGTTTTCCCATCAGCATAAATTGCTTTGCAATATAACATTAATAACTTCAAACAATAAGGCATCCATATTCAATAAAAGATTTCATTAGCTAAAAAATAAATCGTTATTTTTCCAATTTGTAAAACAACCATCATGAGTTTATTTGTTAGAAAACCAATGAGCGTTTTATTAAACGAAGCACAGGACACCGGTACACATACATTAAAGAGAAGCCTTGGCGCAGGTGGTTTAGTTGCATTAGGAATTGGCGCTATAATAGGAGCGGGTTTATTTTCTATAACAGGAGGTGCAGCAGCCAACCATGCGGGACCTGCAATCACTATTTCTTTTGTAGTTGCTGCATTAGGTTGCCTTTTTGCAGGTTTATGTTATGCTGAGTTTGCATCTATGATTCCTGTAGCCGGGAGTGCATATACTTATTCTTATGCTACCATGGGTGAATTTATTGCATGGATCATTGGATGGGATCTGGTATTGGAATATGCTGTCGGCGCTGCAACAGTTGGCATAAGCTGGAGCCGTTATCTCGTTAAATTTTTTGAAGGGTTTGGTATCCATTTGCCACATCAATTAGTTACCGGCCCCTGGGATGGTGGTATCATTAACCTTCCTGCAGTATTCATTATTGTATTGATGAGTTTGTTATTAATCAAGGGAACGAAAGAGAGCGCTACGGTAAATGCTTTTATTGTGGGACTTAAAATTACTGTTGTACTTGTGTTTATTTTTCTTGGTTGGAAATACATTAATAATGACAACTATCATCCATATATTCCTGATAATACCGGCACATTTGGCGACTTTGGTTTCAGTGGTATTATTCGCGCAGCAGCAATTGTATTTTTTGCATATATAGGATTTGACGCTGTAAGTACTGCAGCACAGGAAGCCAAGAATCCGAAAAGAGATATGCCGATCGGCATTCTGGGTTCACTGGCAATTTGTACAATATTGTATATTCTGTTTGCTCATGTAATGACGGGCGTTACAAGCTATACCACATTCAGAGGGCAAGATGGTATTGCGCCTGTTGCAGTAGCTATTGAACATATGGGTAAAGAAGTATCACCTGGTGTATGGCAACCTGATTATCCATGGTTGAACCGTGCAATTGTAGTTGCCATTCTCGCTGGTTACGCATCTGTGATACTTGTAATGCTGATGGGCCAGTCAAGAGTTTTTTTCAGTATGAGTAAAGATGGATTAATACCAAAAATATTTTCAACTGTTAATCCCAAAACACAAACACCTGCAAAAAATAATTTATTGTTTATGCTTTTTGTAAGCTTGTTTGCGGCATTTGTTCCGGCGAGAGTTGTTGGCGAAATGACGAGCATCGGAACTTTGTTTGCATTCATTCTTGTATGTATAGGCGTATGGGTGATGCGTAAAAAAATGCCTGAGATTCCCCGCGCATTTAAAACTCCTCTTGTTCCATTGGTTCCCATTCTTGGTATAGGCACTTGTTTATTTATGATGGTGTTTTTACCGATGGATACATGGATACGTTTGCTTGTATGGATGCTGATTGGATTGGATATTTACTTAGTATACGGAGCCAAAAACAGTCATTTGGGTAATGGAACTTCTAACAGGAAAGGAATGAAGATTGCACGTTATGCAGGATTAGGTATTTGCGTGTTGTTGGCTGCTGCCGGGTTATTATATCAATATACCATAGGTTTTGATGCTGACCGTACATTGCTTTACCTGTCAATTGTTTTTGCAGTAATTCATCTTGTGGTTTTTGGAAGAAAGATTGGAAGAACTGACGCCGTTGATTAATAAAATCAATTATCTCTTTTTAAGCTCTAATTATTGCAGGATAATTTAATTCAAGGCTCTTCATTTAAATGAAGAGCTTTTTTATAAAAACATTTACAACCAAATTAATTGTCATTTCTACAATTGTCAGCGCAAAGTCATTTCTTTTTAAAATCCGGGTTTTAATCTGCCCAAAATTATAGATGGTATATATTTTGCTGATTGCGCGCCGAATATATTCTGTATTCAACGCGCAATCAAAAATTCAAAATTCAACTGTTTAAAACATTGCTTAAAATGAGAAAACTGTCATGTTCTGCATTTACCCTATTGCTATTTCTTTGTAGTATATCCTGCACAAAAGAATCTTCACAAACAGTAAGTAGTTCTGTAAACAGCCTGGCAAAAAAAATTAATTTAGTTGGCCGGCAACAACAAATTACTATTGCTACCAGCGATTACACCTATCCAACATCCCAGGCTTTGCTTTGGCTTCCTAAAAGCTACGATAGTAGTAATAAGCGTTTTCCATTAATTATTGCATTGGATGGGGTTGGCGAACAGGGAGGAGATATTAATTTATTATTTCATACGGGTACTATCGCAGGATTTATCATTTTAAATAAACGGTTACCCAATCTTTTAAAACACATTATTCAGCCAATAATAATTGCATTTTCTACAACCAGCAGCGAAGCCGTATTTCCAAAACTGACTGAAGAATTAGAAAGATTTGGCTGTGATGAAAAGATTGTTTCGTTTGTATTGCCGCTTGGTTATTCTTTTAATCTTGATGGCAGCATGATGTATATGACGTTTGCAAGTATGGCAATTGCACAGGCTTATCACATTCAGCTTGATTACGGAACGCAGCTAACCATGTTGCTTGTATTAATGCTAACGAGCAAAGGCATTGCTGGTGTTCCGCGTGCATCATTGGTTGTAGTAACAGCAACCTGCGCCATGTTTAAAATTCCCCCGGAAGGTGTTGCATTGATTTTACCGATTGATCATTTTTGCGATATGTTCCGTACATCAACCAACGTGCTGGGCAATGCGCTTGCAACGAGCGCAGTAAGTAAATGGGAGAAAGCATTGGATTAAGTAAATTTGAAAAAAGTTTTTTATGAAGTTTGAAAGAATATCAATTGACCCAAAAATAATGGTGGGCAAACCCTGTATAAAAGGTACAAGAATAACTGTTGAGTTGATTCTTGAGAAACTTGGCGGCGGAGGTGATATAGAATATTTATTAGATGCTTACCCTCATATAACAAGGGAAGATATTTTAGAGGCAATTAATTATGCAAACGCCATTTTGAAAAATGAAGATATTGAGGAGGTTCTTGTAAATGTTAATAGCTGATGAAAGTGTAAATAGAAATCTCATCATGGCAATGCGTGATTCTGGTTATGATATTTACTCCATAACAGAACAAATGCGCTCTGCAACTGATATTCAGATAGCTAACTTTTCACTAAATCCATCACGCATAATTATTACAGAAGACAAAGACTTTGGCGAAATTGTGTATCACAAAAATTTAAAAGTAGCAGGTATTATATTGCTGAGATATTTGCCACCTGATTATTTTATCATAAAAACTAAGCTGCTTAATTATATTGCAGCACATTTAAATGAAAGTATTGGAAAATTTATTGTAATAAGTGCAAAGCTTACCAGAATCAGAAGCCTTCCATATTAAATAAAAACAATGATACAACTGCTCAATAGCTTTCAATGGCACGATCTTTTTAATCCGCAATTTTATATTGAATACGGCGGTTTGTGGTTATTACTCTTTATAATATTTGCTGAAACAGGGTTATTTGTTGGGTTTTTTTTACCGGGCGACAGCTTATTATTTGTTGCCGGCATTTATAGCAGGGATCTCGCAGCAAATCTTATTCCTTCATCAAATGAATTTGTTGACCTGATTTTTTTATGGATAATAATTGCAGTTGCCGGTGTGCTTGGTAATCTTGTTGGTTATTGGTTTGGTAAAAAAAGCGGTCCCTATTTGTATGAACGAAAAGATACTTTCTTTTTTAAGAAAAAATACCTGGTGCGTGCTACAGATTTTTATAACCGGTTTGGCGGCTGGGCAATTGTAGCAGCAAGATTTGTTCCCATAATCAGAACATTTGCACCCATTGTTGCAGGCATTGTAAATATGGATAAAAAGAAATTTATTTATTTTAATATCATTGGTTGTGCCGCCTGGGTTTTTACCATGTTGTTCGCCGGCCATTTTTTATACAAATGGGTACTGAACAATTTTAATATTGATCTGAAAGAGCATCTTGAAATGATTGTAATATTAATAGTAGTTGTTTCAACAGTGCCGATTATTTATAAATTCTTTTTTGCCAAAGACAAACCAAAATCAGAAAATACTATATGAATAACAGACAACAATCTGTATTCAGCCTTGCTGTATTAGTAGCTGCATTAGGTTATTTTGTTGACATTTACGATCTGTTGCTCTTCAGCATCATCCGCGTTCCTTCCTTAAAATCTTTTGGCTTAAATGATGACCAGGTTGCAAAAGATGGGTTGTTCATTATTAATATACAAATGCTTGGCTTATTGGTTGGTGGCATTTTATGGGGAGTGCTTGGTGATAAAAAAGGAAGGCTGAAAGTGCTGTTTGCTTCTATCATTTTGTATTCATTAGGAAACATTGCAAATGGTTTTGTTCAAAACGTAAATCAATATGCATTGGTAAGATTTATTACGGGCATTGGTTTAGCGGGAGAACTTGGAGCAGGAATAACTTTAGTAACAGAACTATTACCTAAAGAAAAAAGAGGCATCGCAACATCATTTGTTGCCGGTATAGGATTAACAGGAGCCGTAGTTGCTTTTTTTATGAAGCAAATATTTGTACAGCCTGATAACACAGGATGGCGCACCTGTTATTTTATCGGCGGCGGATTGGGGTTCTTATTATTGCTGTTGCGTGTAAGCGTGCTGGAATCCGGTATGTTTAAAAGCGTTGAAAAAAGTAATGTTTCAAAAGGCAACTTCTTCATGCTTTTTACTAACCGAACGCGCATCAGGAAATATTTAACCGCTATTTGTATCGGGCTTCCAAATTGGTATGTTATCGGTATTCTTATAACTTTTTCAAAAGAATTTGGCGCTAAAATGAATATCCAGGGAACCGTGGATCCTGGTAAAAGCGTAATGTTTGCCTATGCTGCAATTTCAATAGGTGATATATTAATTGGATTTGTGAGCAGGTGGCTTAAAAGCAGGAAACAATCTTTGTATATTTTTTATGCAATCACGGCGATTGGAATAGTATGGTTCTTTAATCTCAAAGGAGCAAATGTATCGGAGCTTTACATGACTTGTGCGTTGCTTGGTTTTGGAACAGGGTTCTGGGCAATGTTCGTAACGATGGCTGCAGAACAGTTTGGTACAAATATTCGTGCAACAGTTGCTACCACGGTACCGAATATGGTGCGTGGTTCTTTAAACCTGGTGTCTTTATTATTTGTATGGTTACAGGTAAAAACAGGTAACTATCTCAGCGCGGGATGGATTACAGGAATTGTTGTTTTTATAATTGGACTTGTATCGGTTTTTCTTTCTGATGAAACTTACCATAAAGACCTTGATTATATTGAAGGAGCTGCAGCTTAATTTATTTCATGCAAAGAAACAAAGTTTGCAAAGAAATTTCATTAAATCAAAGCTGCTATAAATATGCAGCACAAGTGTATCCCGATAATAATAATTTTTTAATTGCCCCGATGAATACGGCTTTGCCTATTTGCGACGCAACCGTACTTAATAGTTTTACAACTGGTGGTCACTACATAAATAATAAAGCCTTCGCATTTACGAAGGCTTTATATAAATCCTTATATCTTCTAATCCTGTAAATCCAGGTTCAGACGATTATTTCACTTCTTCAAATTCAGCATCAGTTACATTTTCTGCACCTTGCTGAGCGTTTTGTGCACCGCCTCCATTATCATTTGGATGTTGCTGCTCGCCACTATC
This sequence comes from Bacteroidota bacterium, assembly GCA_013285855.1. Lineage (GTDB taxonomy): Bacteria > Bacteroidota > Bacteroidia > Chitinophagales > Chitinophagaceae > Parafilimonas. Next base: position 3,761 of record JABDGW010000088.1, on the reverse strand, counting down.
TGCTGAAGCACCTGCCTGTTGAGCTTTATAAATTTCTTCACTGGCTGCTGTCCATGCCTGGTTCATTTCATTCATTGCGGTATCAACTGCGTTTACATCCTGGCTCTTATGCGCTTCTTTTAATTTATTTAAAGCTGCTTCAATCGGGGCCTTTTTATCTGCAGGAATTTTATCACCAAACTCTTTAAATTGTTTTTCAGTCTGGAAGATCAAACTATCTGCCTGGTTCAGTTTATCTATTTTTTCCCGTGCTTCCTTATCTTCTGATTCATGTGCTTTGGCATCGTTCTTCATCTTTTCAATTTCTTCCTTGCTTAAACCGCTGCCCGCTTCAATACGGATCTTTTGTTCTTTACCGGTGCCTTTATCTTTTGCACTTACATGAATTAACCCATTCGCATCAATATCAAACGTTACTTCAATTTGCGGAATGCCACGCGGTGCCGGAGGAATACCATCAAGGTTAAACACACCTAAGCTCTTATTATCTTTTGCCAAACTTCTTTCACCCTGTAATATATGTATCTGCACACCAGGCTGGTTATCGCTGGCAGTGGAGAACACTTCTGTTTTCTTTGTTGGAATAGTTGTGTTCGATTGGATCATCGGTGTTAACACGCCGCCTAAAGTTTCAATACCAAGCGTAAGCGGAGTAACATCGAGCAACAATACATCTTTTACTTCGCCTGTTAAAACTGCACCCTGGATGGCAGCGCCAACGGCAACTACTTCATCAGGATTTACACCTTTATGTGGTTTCTTGCCAAAGAATTTTTCAACTATTTCCTGCACTTTGGGAATACGGGTAGAACCACCCACCAAAATCACTTCATCAATTTGTGAAGTGGAATAACCTGCATCTTTCAATGCAGCTTCACAAGGCTTCAGACATCTTGCAAAAAGATTATCGGCAAGCTGCTCAAATTTTGCTCTTGATAATTTTATAACCAGGTGTTTTGGAACACCATCCACTGCAGTTATATAAGGAAGATTTATTTCTGTTTCTGATGAAGAGGATAATTCAACCTTAGCTTTTTCTGCTGCATCTTTCAAACGTTGTAAAGCCATAGGGTCTTTACGCAGGTCAATTGCTTCCTGTTTCTTAAATTCATCAGCCAGCCAGTCCATTATCACTTTATCAAAATCATCACCACCCAGGTGTGTATCACCATTGGTTGATTTCACTTCAAATACACCTTCACCTAATTCAAGCACAGATATATCAAACGTACCGCCGCCGAGGTCAAACACAGCGATCTTTTGGTCAGCATGTTTTTTATCCAGGCCATAAGCGAGCGCTGCTGCTGTTGGTTCATTCACAATCCTGCGCACATTTAAACCTGCAATTTCACCGGCTTCTTTAGTAGCCTGTCTTTGTGCATCATTAAAATAAGCGGGAACAGTTATCACTGCTTCACTTACTTCCTGGCCTAAATAATCTTCTGCAGTTTTCTTCATTTTCTGCAATATCATCGCAGAAATTTCCTGCGGCGTGTACATGCGCCCGTCAATATCAATGCGCACTGTATTGTTATCGCCTTTTACCACCTTATAGCTCCAGTGGCTTATTTCTTCAGTAACTTCATCATACCGGCGGCCCATAAAACGCTTTACGCTGGTAATAGTGTTATGCGGGTTGGTAATGGCCTGTCTTTTTGCAGGATCACCTACTTTACGTTCACCATTTTTTAGAAAAGCCACAACCGAAGGTGTGGTGCGGCGGCCTTCATCGTTAGCAATAACCACAGGCTCGTTACCTTCCATAACGGACACGCAGCTATTTGTTGTACCTAAATCAATACCTATTATTTTTCCCATATAAATTCTTTAAGATTAAGTTATATGGCAATTACTCAATCATTATGCCATGCGCCCTGGAAGTGTAAAAATGGTAGGGATAGTAAAGAGTTCAGTTTCCGGCTCCCCGCTGCAACAATATAATAATCGGTTATGCAATCAAAAGATGGACATCAGGTTTATGCTGATTCTGAAAAAAGTTTTAATCCTTTTCCCAGTTTTTTTAAATGAGCATTCAAAGCTTTAGAATCTATTTTCAGTTTTCTGTAACTGTTTGCCGGCGTCATTATCACCTGGCCTGTATTGAATGTGGGCGCCATAGGAATAAATACAACGGCATCGCCGTTCTCGGCCGTATCAATTAAATATGCAGGTTTCCAATGCTCCTGCGTTTGTACAAGGCATGTCTCAAAAACCTGCTCTTGCGGACCTTTACCAATTTTAACTACGGTTTCTTTTCTAAGGTCGGTATAACCTGGAATAAACACTGCCAGTTTATCGTCAAGCCAATTACTCATGCTTTTGAAAACCGAAAACCTGACCAGGTAGCCTGCTATTACACAAAGTAAAAGAAACAATATAACTGCAATGATTGCATCACCGGTAGCGCCTAAAATTGTTTCAACGCGGATAAGTATCGAGATCTTTTTGCCTGCTGCTAAAAGTTTGCTCCAGAATTTCCCGATCACGGCAACAGATATCAATACCGGCATCAGGAAAATAAAACCGGTAATAACGTGATTGCGCACACGTTTATATGTTGATTTCATAGCTTAGATTTATGTTTAAATATCACGTCTATATGCGTGCTTTTGGCAGGGTGCAGCCATTTTACCGTAAACTGTAAGGTAGAAATAATTTTGATATTAATCATTAACACCGCACAGTTCTTTAGCCTGAGCCTGCACCTTACTGGCGCAGGTATGCAGGGCGGACAATGAGCAAGGCGTACTTGTGCCATTGTAAACACTTCTCAAATTATTTATATAGCATTAAAAAACTTCCTGCTATCTAATATCTATGAACCATGAACTCATTCTTTGCCTCTTTCTCTCCCCCACTTTCGGACTTTCCTTCATTCCTCTTCCATACTTCCTTCATAGTTTGTTCATGATTGCCACCTAACTGGCGCAAGTATGCCGGGCGGGCAATGAGCAAGGCATACTTGTGCGTTGGTTGGCCATACTTGCACCAGGATAGGGTTTACCTGTATTATGAAATGCAATTATTGCATCAGCGAAGCAACCTAATAACAACAAACAAAAACAGATAAAGCAGCATTATTTTAAAGCATGAGTATATTTGTTCAGGCTTGCTGCAAACTATAAATCCATGGAAAATATATCATTCGTTTCGGTAATAATTTTTCTTATCATTGTTATTCTCATCATAGTAAAAACAATTCATTTCTTTTCTTGTGTCAACAGAAAAAAATTTAAGTATTGGATTTACTTTAATCATGCCGCCATCGTTACGTCACGCTCAGAGCAAAGCAAAAAAGCAAAGAGACTACAAAACCTGTTGAGTTTCCTTCTTGGAATTACGATACTATTTGAAGTTCTGTCAATCATCATAAATAAGTCATAAAGGATACTTTTCTTTTCCGAATGTCTCCTTAAAGCACTGAGTGCAGGCTAGGGGCATTGCCATAACTGGCGCAGGTATGCGGGCCGGCATTGCACATGGCGTACTTGACATTGTAAACACTTTTCAATTATTTTATATAGGATTAAAAACCTTCCCGCTATTTAATATCCATGAACTCATTCTTTACCCCTATCTGACTCCTAACTCGCGCAACCATGCAGTGTAGGAAATGAGTATAGCGTACTTGTGCCATTTGCGTAATTTAGTAAATGCCTTGTTCGAACAAGTCATAGTAATCAATCAAGCTTGTATTATATAACCTTTGCCTGCTTTAACTGGCTGTCCTTTTCAACTCATTTATTCTTATGACATTTTAT
>JABDGW010000087.1 GCA_013285855.1 Bacteroidota bacterium | reverse complement strand
GATTTACTTCAATTTAAAACGAAGAGAAAAATTTTTGCAAAGTACATATATAATGATAATATGAAGCAGGTGATTTTCGGATTATTACTTAATATGTTAATAAGAAAATGTTATAATTTTTAATGCAAATTTAATCTATATGACTATCTAATGATTTAGTTGTAATTTTGTAAGGTAAACTTACAAGTTTAATTAACTAATGGCAAAGCAATCTGATATAGAACTGGTTTCTGAAATGCGTACAACAATTACAAGACTTGTAAAGAAATTGCGCAAACATTCAGCAACCGGAATGGTGCTTTCTTTAACAGAAAGGTCGGTTTTAGGACTTTTGTATAATGAAGGTGAAATGTTACCGAATGAATTAGCGACCGCTGAAAAGATCACTAATCAATCCATGTCGCAGATACTAAATCATCTTTCAGAACTTAGTTATATCAACCGTCGTTCTTCAAAAGAGGATAAACGTAAATCCTTTATTTCATTATCATCTAAAGGAAAGGCAATTGTTGAACAGGTGAGGGATGAAAAGGATAACTGGTTGTACCAGGCAGTAATAAAAACCTGCATGCCCGAAGAAATTTCAATTCTGAAAAAAGCATTGGTGCCATTAAAAAAACTTGTTGATTTTGAAGACGACTGAAAGTAAAAGAAGATGAAGATCACGACATTTAACGCATTTAAAAGCCGTAATTACAGGTTATATTTTATAGGACAATCAATATCCCTTATTGGTACATGGATGCAAAAAACAGCCGTAAGTTGGGTTATCTATTCAGTAACGCATTCAAAATTTATGCTTGGTCTTTCCCTGTTTGCCAGCATGTTTCCATCGTTCGTGTTTTCATTTATTGGCGGTGCAACAGCAGACCGTTATAACCGTTACCGTTTATTGCTTATTACACAAGTCGCATCAATGGTACAAGCAGTTTTACTTACCCTGCTCATTTTATCGAGACATTATGCAGTATGGGAAATACTGGCGTTGAGTTTTGTTCTTGGTGTTATCAATGCATTTGATGTACCTGCAAGACAATCATTGGTGAACGAATTAATCGAAGACAAAAAATATTTGGGCAATGCATTGGCACTAAATTCTTCAATGGTTAATTTATCAAGATTAATTGGCCCGGCCTTAGCAGGTTTAATATTGGAAAAGTTTGGCGATGTATTTTGTTTTGGTTCAAATGCAATAAGCTTTATTGCAGTGATTGCTTCTGTATTAATGATGCGTTTGCCAGCACAAAAAAAACAAGTGCACAAAAAAAATATTATACAGGATATAAAAGATGGATGGGATTATTTACGGAATACAAAACAATTAAAGTTTATTATAACAATGCTTGGTATGATGAGTCTTTTTGTATTGCCTTATACCACGTTAATTCCTGTTTACGCAAAAGATATTTTTCATGGCACAGCATCAACATTTGGTATTATAGACAGTATGATTGGCCTGGGCGCTTTTGCCGGAGCTATTTATCTTGCTTCATTAAAACCCGGAAGGAATTTAAGGAAGATTCTTGCCATAAATACGCTTGTTTTTGGTGTTGGATTAGTATTATTTTCTCACATGCATAATTATATTTTAGCACTTGCCTGTGCTGCGCTTGCAGGTTTTGGTATGATGTCTCAGATCACCATCAGCAATACATTAGTACAAACAACAGTTGATCCGCAAATGCGTGGAAGAATGATAAGTATTTATGCAATGGCGTTCTTTGGTATGCAACCTTTAGGCGGATTGCTTGTTGGCACAATTTCGCAAAAGATTGGTGTTCCTGATACTGTGCTGGCAGAAGGTTGCATTGCTTTATTTATTGGCGGTTTACATCTTCGTTTCTTAAAAAGAAATAAAATGAAAACCATACAAATGAACACACAACGTAATGTGCAGGCTGTTGAAGCAGCTTCTTAATAATAAATTATATTTATGATAACAGCAATTGACAAAAACACCGCATTGATTTTAATTGATCTTCAGAATTCAGTAATTGGACTACCTGTAGTTCATCCAATAGATGAAATATTAGATAATGCTAACAAGCTGATAGCAGCCTTCAGAGAAAAAAATTTACCAATCATTATTGTAAACGTAAAGCCCAAAGATGCGGCGTGGATAAAATCGCGTAAAGAAGTAAAAATGCCGCCACATTCTGATGATGAAAATTTATATAAAATAACAGACAGGCTTGGCACAAGCAGTGATGATATTTTTATTACCAAACATACATGGAATGCTTTTTTTGAAACTTCTTTAAATGATGAGTTGAGAGATAGGGATATTACAGGAATTGTATTCGGCGGCGTTTCAACAAGTATTGGCGTTGAAGGAACTGCAAGAGCAGCAAGTGAATTAGGATACAATATAAGTTTTGCAATAGATGCAATTACAGACAGAACAAAGGAAGCGCATGAACGCAGTGTTCAATTTATTTATCCTCGTCTTGGTGAGATTGGAAACACGCAGGAAATAATTCAGATGATGAATAAATAAAATGGAGCGTACGTTTTATTTTTCACTCGTTTTAATAATCTTTTTTTATTGCCTCTGCAAAGACGGAAATTACTTCGTCAATTTTTCTGCTATATCTAAATTATGAGCAATAGATGTTTCTTTTGCAATTTCGTAACCAGCATCTGCATGACGAATAACACCAATGCCCGGATCATTGCGCAACACACGTTTTAATCTTTGTTCTGCTTCATCGCTTCCGTCAGCAACAATCACCATGCCTGCATGAATGCTGTAGCCCATGCCTACGCCGCCACCATGATGCAATGAAACCCAGCTTGCACCGCTGGCAGTATTTAATAACGCATTTAATATAGGCCAGTCGGCAACTGCATCGCTGCCATCAAGCATTGCTTCTGTTTCGCGGTTGGGAGAAGCCACGCTGCCTGTATCCAAATGATCGCGGCCAATAACGATTGGCGCTTTTACTTTTCCGGTTCTCACCAATTCATTAAATGCAAGCCCGGCCTTTTCACGTTCACCTTGTCCGAGCCAGCAAATACGCGCAGGCAACCCTTGAAAAGCAATTTTTTCTTTAGCGAGTTTTAACCAGCGTTGTAAAGATTTATTTCCAGGAAATAATTGGGAAATCACTTCATCAGTAACAGCAATATCATTAGCATCGCCGCTTAATGCAGCCCAGCGAAACGGACCCTTGCCTTCACAAAACAATGGACGAATATAGGCGGGCACAAAACCGGGAAACAAACCCCCACCGCCCCCTAAAGGCGGAACCTTAAGCACATTGATATTCTTTGCCTCATATTCTTTTGCACGTGCTCTTATATTATTTCCGTAATCAAAAGTTATCGCGCCTTTATGCATCAACTGCAACATCATATCAACATGATGAAACATGCTGCGATAAGCATAATCAATATATTGTTCAGGATTTGTTTCGCGCAAAATTTTTGCCTGTTCATAAGAAATTTCATGCGGCCAATAACCAATCAATGGATCATGTGCAGATGTTTGATCAGTTAATGTATCAGGAATAATATCTCGTTCAATCAATCTTTCTAAAAGATACACTGCATTGCATAACACACCAATACTTTTTGCCGCACCTTCTTTTTTGTATTTAATTGATGCATCAACTGCTTCGTCAATATCTGTAAATTTTTCATCAAGATATTTTGTTTGCAAACGTTTATCAATGCGCCACTCTTCTACCTCTGCAATTAATGCAACACCTTCATTCATGGTGATCGCCAACGGTTGTGCACCGCCCATTCCGCCTAGACCAGCAGTTACATTTAACGTGCCTTTTAATGACCCACCAAAATGTTTATCAGCAACTGCAGAGTATGTTTCATAAGTGCCTTGAACAATCCCCTGCGAACCGATGTAAATCCAACTGCCCGCTGTCATTTGTCCGTACATCATCAATCCTTTTTTCTCCAGCTCATCAAAATGTTTCCAATTGGCCCAGTTAGGAACAAGTTGAGAATTTGATATTAACACACGCGGTGCATTTTCATGCGTTTTCATAATGCCAACAGGCTTGCCACTTTGTATCAATAAACTTTCATCATTCTCTAAAATTTTTAATGCAGCGATTATATTATCTAATGCTTCAAAATTTCTTGCTGCTTTGCCACGGCCGCCATACACAATTAAATCATCTGGCCGTTCTGCTACTTCAGGATTTAAATTGTTCAACAACATGCGCAATGCCGCTTCCTGTATCCAGCCTTTACAATTGAGTTGTGTTCCGGTTGGTGTTTTGTATTTAACAGCATCGTATTTAGGTTTTGTTTCTGTTGTCATTTGATAAAATATTTTATATTACCAGCTTTTGTTTTTTATGGCATCACGGTTGTGTCACTCACTTGTGCTGTATGAATGCTATGATGCTTTATTATTTTATAATCTGTAAAAATTATTGATTGGCCAAAATGGTCTGTTATAAATAGTGATTGTATTGAAACCTGATTTAAACTTAGGTTTGGAAATTGTTTTCAATTCTTCAAGTAAATCAATACTGTAATTCATATTATTCGAATTGATAAGAAGAAACAAACTCCACCGCTTTCATCATATCATCATGCAGCACTCTATCTTCTTCATTAAACGAAACAACTTCTCTGAATGCAGCATGTAATTTTTCCAATGGTTCGGAACTTTTCATCGGTCTTCTGAAATCCAATGCCTGTGCTGCACTCAGCAATTCTATCGCTAAAACTTTTTCAACATTATCAATAACACGCAAACATTTTGTGGCAGCATTAGCACCCATGCTTACATGGTCTTCCTGGTTGTTACTTGAAGAAATAGAATCAACACTTGCAGGTGTGCATAATTGTTTATTCTCGCTTACAATGCCGGCCGCTGTGTATTGCGGAATCATAAAACCGGAATTTAATCCCGGGTCTTTTACAAGGAACATTGGTAAATCTCTTTGCCCGCTTATTAACTGGTAAATTCTTCGTTCACTAATATTTGCCAGCTCACTCATGGCAATGCTAAAAAAATCTAAATGAAGTGCTAATGGCTGTCCATGAAAATTTCCGCCGCTAACAATCAAGTCATCGTCAGGAAAAATGTTTGGATTATCAGTAACTGAATTTATTTCAGTTAAAAAAACATTCAATACTGTTTCAAAAACATCTTTTGTTGCACCATGCACCTGCGGCACACAACGAAATGAATACGGATCCTGAACCTGTTTTTTTTGTTGACTGGCAATTTCACTTTCTTTCAAATATTCACGAATTGTTTTTGCAGTTTCAATTTGGCCTTTATGCGGACGAATAATTTGTATACATTCAGCTAAAGGTTCAGTTAAACAATCAAACGCATCAAATGATAGAGCGCAAATAAGATCAGCCATTTTAATTAGCTGCTCTGCTTTCTTCAAACAATATAATCCATAAGCACTCATAAACTGCGTGCCGTTTATTAATGCCAAACCTTCTTTGCTTTGCAAATGAATTGGCAGCCAACTGAATTGCTGTAATGCTTTTTCAGAAGGTATTTTTATAAAAGTATTACCGTGTTTCGTATGCACATTACCTAAACCAATAAGCGGCAAACTAAGATGACTTAACGGCGCCAAATCTCCGGATGCACCCAACGAACCTTGTGTATAAATTACCGGCAATACATTATTGTTATACATATCCATTAACCGATTTACTGTTTCAATTTGTACGCCGCTGTAACCATAACTTAGTGATTTGATTTTAAGCATCAGCATAAGCTTAACAATATCTGCAGGCACTTCATCTCCCATTCCGCAAGCATGAGATTTAAGCAGGTTGTATTGCAATTGCTCAATCTGATTATTATTTATTTTAACATCCTGTAAAAAGCCAAAGCCGGTGTTAATTCCATAAAATAATGCATCAGAACTGGCTAATTTTTTATTTAAATATTCACGGCATTTGATGATGCTTTCATGCGCATTGGATGTGATGGAAATCTTCTGTTCAAAATTTAAAAAATTTTTCACCTGTTCAAAATCAAGCCAGCTTTTATCAAGCGAAAGATCATTGTAACTCATGGCAACACGCTTTATAAATTCATGTCAATTCTTTCAAATAAATTCTTTTCTTTTATTCCGGATTCAATTGCAGTTAATGCTTTTAAAATCTTTTTACTGTGGGTTGATTCTTCAGTAAGTTGGTGCATTGCTTTTTCAAGAGCATTCCAAACCGGCTGTATTTTTTGAAGCAGCTTTTCTCCTTTAGCGGTAAAAGTTATGGCTTTGTTACGGGCATCTTTTTTTGAAACAACAGATCTGATGTAACCTTTCTGTTGCAGGTTTGTTATAAGCTGGCTTATTGCTGAGTGAGAAACATTTAATTTGTTTGAAATTTCTTTAATTGAAATTTCTTTATGCTCAGAAAGAATATAGAAGACAGGAAACCACGAGGCATCAAAAGGTATTTTATGATCTTTGTAAATGCGGTTTACATCATTAACAAATGTATCGCCTAATCTTTTTAACCGGCTGCCAAAAACAAGAAAGCCAAGTTGCTGATAAAAATTCATCCAACAAATATATAAGCACTTATATATTTTTCAAACTATAATTATATATAAGTGCTTATATATTCCTGTACCTATGGGCAGGTGGTCCATTTAACACCCGGATCTATTGCGGTTTTGCAGAGGGTGCCGTTACTGCATATTGTATTTTTGGTTGTATAAGTAGGGTAAGTTCTGTAAATTCTTATGTTAACATCTGTATTAGTTCCAAGGTTATTATCCTGAATAGCGAATGTTGTACTATCTGCAGGGTTGGTATTGCGGGTATCAACCATTATACTTGCCATGCCGGGCACAGTATGGCCTGCAAGTGTTCCGCTGTTAAGAACTGTATTATTTTTTATAGAAATAAACCCAGCGCCAAGTGAAGAAATACCCATTGTATACGTATTGGTAATAGTGTTATTATAAACATTTGCCTGGGTATATCCTCCCAAACTTATGCCTGAACCCTGCCCGTTAGAAGCATATTCAAATCCACTATTGCTGATAGTGTTGTTATAAATTTCATTGTTGCCCTGGGATGCGCATGAAAGCTGAATGCCACTTCTGTAAGTACTATCAATAATCATATTATATACCTGAATGGAACCAAGACGCAAAGGCTTTGGATAAACAAGCGAACCATTGCAACTTATAACCCTTGTGCCGTTTGGGTCCGTACTGCCAAGATACATTCCTTCCTGGTTGGTTTTTTTAATTCTGCCATCATGAATGCTGATATGATTAATTACCCAGTTTGGATATTGTAAACTATCTGCGCAGGAAGCTTCCTGTTTAACCCAGTAACCATACGTTTTATTGTATATATCTACATTAGAAATTTCAATATGAGAAGAGCGGCCCGTAACGGTTATGCCAACGCCTTCATTAAAAGGCACTGAAATTAAAAAGCCATATTTATTGGTTGAGCCTGTACCTAATAGTTTTAAAAAACGGCAATTTGAAAACGAAAAACCGCTGCTTAACTGAACCTGTGATCCCTGGTTTATGACAATAACATAATTGTTAGGAGTACCGCAAATGCCATCAAGCGTACAATATGTCCATGTGCCGGTTAGTACAAGCGTATCGCCAGGCGAATATGAAAAATTACTTGCGCTTATATATAAGCCGCTATCAGCGTGTTGTTTTAATAATATTCGCTTATGCCCTGAGGTGTTTTTAACATCAGATATATTAACATCCTGAATTTTTCCAGGAACCTGTTCTGTTTTAGTGCAGGCAAAATATATGACTGCCACTAAGAAAAATAGGGGTAATTTTCTCATTGTTTTTACGATTTATGTAGTCTTTTGCACAGTCTTTTTCTCGAGATGAGGACGGATTTTACATTTTCGGGAAAGTTCGCAAAAAATGTTCCCAAAACGATTTCAAATCTGCCTTAACAAATTTTTGTGAAAACAAATGTTAGTAAGTGTATTGGGTTTAAAACACAGAAGCGTAATTATGGGGTTGCAACTGTTGCGTTTTTAAGGTTTGTTTCTTTAAACTGCTGCCGGTTTTTTTTTCGTTTGTAGGTAAAAAGAAACCAGCCAAGATTATTATGAATAAATAAATTATAAATTATTATAGGCAAAAATGCGCCTGTAATTATGCAGCTAAATAAAATAATGAAGATATTGTGAATGCCTAAAACGTGTGTAAATAAATTTCTTGTTAGCGCAGCCAGCATAACATGCATAACATATATGTAGATTGAATGATAGCCTAAAATTCTTAACCATGAAATTATATTCCAGCACTGAAGCCTGAATGATAAAGCAAGCATTGTAAAACAACCGACCAGCGCAATTATTAAGAATTCTAATCTTGCAATAGTATTAGTTAAATAATACATGTCATGAGACAGGTAGAACATTTGTGCTACTATAAAAACAGGTATTGCCAATAAAAGCGTAAGATATTTTTTCAGGAAAGCCTGCACATTTTCATGAAAAAATAATTGAGATATAACATCTCCCAAAGCAAAGAAGATGAAGAATTCCATAAAATCAGAAAGCATACTTATGTTTTGCAGAAAAGGAGAAAGGAAATAAAACCCAAGCCCGATCGCAATCAGCAACCACCATTTTTGTGTGATATACTTTTTTATCAGAATAAAAACTACTGTAGCATTAAATAAAGCCGGCAAATACCAGAACTGATCAAGATTTCTTGGTTGATAAAAAATGTAAGTGTAATCGATCAGGCCCCTGTTTGAATTTGTAAAACCTGATAAAGCAATTTGTAATGTTATTTGAATGGTTACCCAAATAAAATATGGATACATCAATGTTTCAAACTTAGCGCCTATATATTGCTTTACCGTTCTTTTGCGCAAACTAATACTTGCAAAAATGCCTGAAAGCATAAAAAACAGCGGCATCCTGAAACTAAAAAATATCATATTGGCATTTTCTAAATAAGCAGGTGTGGGTATGCCGCTGCTTTGTATGCCTAATAATGAATGCCTGTAAACAACTAATATAATTGCAATACCTTTTAAATAATCAACCCAATACAACCTGCTTTTTTCAAGTGCAGGCAAATTGAATGCTTTAGAAAACCAACTGCTTAGTTTGGTTTGCTTATTACTCATTCGATATGGGTTTTATATCCTGATTCAGAATTCATTCTTGCTTGTTAATAATATTGAACATTTATATCTGCCGGCAATAATTTTTGGTATTCCAAAAGATTTGTTTTTAATAAAGAGGCAACATTTGTTTTTACTGCATAAAATGAAACGGTCGCATCGCCGCAGATAACATTGTTTTGTATTTGCCAGGTTGCAACTTTTTTCCAGTTTTTTAGTAATGATGAATCGAACCAGCTATCATATACAATGGCAATACTTACCTGTTCATTATTTACGAGTGCATTTAAGAAAGCAGGTGTGTTATAATTATTTTTTTTGGCTTTTGCAACCTGCATATTTGCAAGTCCCCAAAGATCAATAACCCTACTTTCATTTAAAAAAGCAACAGCGCCGATATCGTTTACGGCAAGTGTATCTGTGTTATAATATTTTTTTACAAAACTTCCCATTTGATATTGCTGTTCGTAAATATTTATACAAGCCTGCGATGTTTTTGTATAAGCGGCTGTACTTCTTAATATCAAAGGAAAAAAAAGAACAAATGCGAGCAGCAACATAACCGGTAAAAGCATTTGATTTTCTCGTAACCGCAATAGTTTAAAATATTTAAAGAATAAGATTGAAACAAAAACTGTTGAACATAAAATTAAATAAGCTTCATACCTGTAAAGCCAGCCTGTAGCTGCAAATGAAAGTTGCAGTAATGTACATATAACCAAAAAAACGGCAATGTATTTATAAGAAGATAATTTTTTAACCTGCTGCCTGAATAATAAATAAACAAGCGGTATAATCAACAATAATCTTTGTGTTGCAAGTGCTGTAATACCAGTTTTAGCAAGAGTTAATTTATCAACCAGGATGTTACTGATATAATTGCTTAATCCGCCTCCTGATAATTGGACAGGGCTTGATTTTAAAAGCACTGAATTCGGAAAAAAATAGCTGCCCTTTATTATTGAAAATATTCCAAAAATAACCAGCGGTAAAACTGAAATAAAACCCAATGCAAATGCTGAAATAATTTTTTTATAGTATAATAAAATGCAACAGGCAATTGCTATTATAAATAATCCTTCATA
>JABDGW010000086.1:159-10269 GCA_013285855.1 Bacteroidota bacterium | reverse complement strand
TGGCCGGAGCCGCAGGTACTTTGGCTATTACATTATCGCAGATGATTGAAATGAAAATCACTAAGCGCAAACCTTCTGATGAGCCTGCAGATGCTGCTGAAAAAGTATTGGATATAAAGCCAGAAACGCCTGAAGACAAAAAGAAATTTTCACAGGAAGTACATTGGGCTTATGGAACCAGCTGGGGTGTAACAAGAGGTATTTTGTCGTTGCTTGGCTTAAAAGGGTTATCTGCAACCGCTATTCATTTTGCGACAATATATTCCACTGCTCTTGTTATGCCAACGAAATTAAAAGTTGCACCTCCCTTAAAACAATGGACTGTAAAAGAGCTTGCAATTGATGCCATGCATCACGCAGTGTATGTTGTTGTTGCCGGGTTGGTGTTTGATGCCTTAGGTGAAGATTAAACAAAATTATTGTGAGAAGCTTAGGTCTTTCTTGATCCAGTCCGGTTATCCAATAAAAAAATTGCTTTCATAACTGTGAACTGAGATGAATAAAAAAGTATTTAAAAGTAAATAACAATACCTTTATCAGTAAATAAAAATTATGAAAGAAAAAGGAACAGTAAAGTTTTTTAACGATGCAAAAGGTTTTGGTTTTATAACAGATAGCAAAGGGAAAGACTATTTTGTCCATTCTTCAGCGCTTAATGGATCAGTATTAAAAGAAGGTACTAAAGTTGAATTTGAAGTAAGACAAGGACAAAAAGGCCTTGAGGCTTTTAATGTATCTGTAATCAGTTAACAACTCAGAATACCTTTAACCGCCTGGATGAGTTTTAGGCAGCTTTTCATAAAAAAATAAATATTTTATTATGTAGTGCTAACCCTATCTCCGGATATTAAGTTAGTTAAATTTTCAGCAGAAATAAATACAATAAACGAAGTACAGATCGTGAAGCTTGTTCGTTTTACCAAATTATAACTGAACCTCTTATTTGTTTTTGAAATTCTGCAAATGAGCTTTCCTTTGTAAACTCCCACAATTAATTTACAGGGAATTTCCTCGTCTAACAAGTAGGTATTTTCCAATCAACAACCCTGGCAAAACACGAACCGGCAACAAAAGTATTGCTGCAGGCGGGGCTGACATAGCGTAGCATCATCATCAGCAGTAGTAATTTTATTCAGCTTCAGTTCCAGCGAACTTCAACAACACTTTTTTCGTTGGCTGTAATTCTAAAAGAGAACTCATATATGAAAACAGTCAACACTAAATTGGACAATCCTGTTTGGTATTCTTTATCAGAAACTCATAAAAATTTTTCAGTTGATTATAGCGACATAAAATTTTATCACCCTGATTACTGTCCTTTTGGTGGTTTTGAAACAAGCGAAAATATTTCAAATCATATAGATGAATATTCAAATCTCATTGACAATTTTTTTGTTGTTGGCGACAAACCGAAGCTTTCAAATTGTTTAAAAATAAAAAAAGAATTAGTGTGTCTGCAAATGATTATTAATGACAAAATTGACATAGAAACAGAAGAAGAAATTGCAGTGCTTACCAACGTGCATACAGACGCTTTATTTAATCTTATTACTTTGGTACAACCTGGCTATTTTAAAAAGAAGACAGTTTTACTTGGCAATTATTTTGGAATATTTAAAAATGAGCAGCTTATTTCAGTGACAGGTGAACGTATGACGATGAATGACTTTGTAGAAGTAAGTGCAATAGTTACACATCCAGATCATACAGGGCAAGGATATGCAAAAAAACTAATTGCTCATACAGTAAATAACATTTTCAATCAAAGTAAAATACCTTACCTACACGTATCAGAAACAAATATTGGAGCAATAAGTCTATATGAAAAATTAGGATTTACAACAAGACGGAAAATGAGTTTTTGGAACATCACGAAATAAGAACCATAGCCAACAAAAGTATCCTAGGTAAAGTTTTAAGAAGCTTGAATAATATTTGCATTAATTGATTTTAAATAAATTATTTTTTTTCAATGGTTTTTGATTTAAGGAGATGAAACCATATCACCTGCTACAGATGCATCACTAAAATATCTGTGAAGCAAATGAAGCTCGTGAAGAATAAAACAAATCTTTTTTAAATGAATCTCCTTACTCTGGAAAAAAGTAACCTGGCTTATATAAATAGAAATTTCACAATGCCTCCAAAATCTTGAAGGAAGAAGAGGCATTGTAGATCAGAATCATTACAGACAGGTTTTGTCTAAAGCTTGATAGCTACTGTATCCTTACCAATAAATTTGGTGCCTTGTATTTTAAGTGTGCTGCCCTTTGAATTATAAGTTAATAAGTAACTCATCTCAAGATGTTCTTTGTTTTCGATTACATTAGGGATGGTTACTTTTTTTAACATCGCTTTTTTAAGTGATGGATATTTACTCAGCAACATTGCATCAAGTGTTGTGTCCCAAACTACAGAATGGGTTGTACTTCTAACTTTTTCAACTGCTATATATATTTCTGCAGAACATCCTTTATATGCTTTGGAAGTATAATTACTTTCTTTATACAATGAAAATAAAATTTCTTTCTCAACGGGTTTATCTCTTATGACGCTCATTATTGGTTCATATGCAGCGGCAATACCTACACCGGAAGCTATCAAAATAAAAAACAACCACAATAAACATCTTTTCATAATTTTTTCCTTGTTCCATTCCTTGCTACCAATAACCGTGCAACTCAATATTGATACAAATACTAAAGGATTTTTTATGAAAATGGTATAGAACTAATCAATCAAAATAATTAATTGTGTAATTTTTACACGATATTATCCCCAATAAATATCTGCTTCATTTTAAAAGCCTCCATTTGGCAATTATATGGAGGCTTAATTTGTTTAATTCAAAACCAATTGGTCAGTATTTATTCTGCATTACTATTTAATATTTTCTGTAAATGATATGAGCCTACACTTTTGTCAAGAAAGTTGTCAATCTTTTCATTTCTAATTCAAGCAATTTTATTGTTTCAGTTTGCCTCTCCGATAGGGTTTTAAATAGTTCATGCCTTTGATTATCACTTGCTTTTCCTTATCTTCAGAAGGACAATAAAATCTATAACTGATATATCAATTGGTATTGATCTTTTCTGAGTTTGTTCGCCAATTCTTAGGCGTTACTGTAATTGGGCTAACTAAACATTCTTTTGGTAACTGAGTTTTCATCTTCAGCATTTTTGTTAACTATTGGTAAACCGAAATGCCCGCTTCCCTCATTAAAAAAAGGGAACCAATTATTTAACTTGCAAAGGGTTTGTACAAAGGAGAAAACAAAAAAGCACTTTTTCAAGTGCTTTGTAGCGGGAAGGAGAATTGAACTCCTGACCTCCGGGTTATGAATCCGACGCTCTTACCAACTGAGCTACCCCGCCTTTTTGAGGCGCAAAAATAATCTTTATAAATTAAAGGGAAAAGGCTTATACCAAAAAAAGCATCTTGTAGAAAACATTTGACCAACAATTCATTTTGCAACTGTGATTAGGCAATTTAGCAGGCGTTTGTTCGTTTTATGAGGTTAATGCTTAAAATAATTTTTATTCAGGCAGTAATAGTTAATGAACATAAGATTTCAACTGTCTCATGAGATGTTCTCTTTCTGTAATCATATTGCTTATTTGCAGTTCAGCATCAGCACAATTGAGTGCAGATTTTTTTGCTGCGAGTACGCAAGGTTGTTCACCACTCACTGTTCAGTTCCAGGATAATTCAACCGGTTCGCCAACTTCATGGTTTTGGGATTTTGGTAATGGCATCACTTCATCTGCACAAAATCCTTTAGTTACTTATACAACTGGGGGAAACTATTCTGTAAGATTAATTGTTAGAAATGCTATAGGGCAAGATTTTAAACAGAAAGCAAGTTATATTACTGTGTTTGCAACGCCTAGAGTAAATTTTATTATAAGTTCGGGCGATTCAGGATGTGTTGCTCTGCAAACGGTTTTTAAAGACACAACTAATTTTTTTAATGCACCCGTAAAAAACTGGCAATGGGATTTTGGAGATGGCAATGCTTCTAACCAGCAAAATCCAACACATACTTTTAGTGCGGAAGGAAAATACAATGTTACGTTAACTGTACGAACAACCCAAGGTTGTTCCGATTCAATTACAAGATATGCTGCAATTATTGCAGGCAACAAACCAATAGCAAATTTTTCTGCTTTGCCGCTTAATGGTTGTGCTTCTGTATTGCGTAATTTCAAAAATAAATCTTCGGGCATTATTACCGCAACCGCATGGGATTTTGGAGATGGTGGAACCAGTTTTGATAAAAACCCGCAATATCATTACCAGGATACCGGCCTTTTTTCCGTAAAGCTTACTGTATCAGAAAATGGTTGTCAAGATTCAATAAAAATTCCAAATTATATTCATATTGACGGGCCTGCGGCAAAATTCCTGACCTTCTTTAATTGCAAGGACAGGTTTAGGATAAATTTTTATGACAAGTCTATTGGTGTATTTAATAGACAATGGGATTTCGGTGACGGACAAACATCCACTAATCAAAACATTAGTCATGTCTATAGCTCGCCGGGAATTTATATCATTAGCCTAATAATTAATGGAAATATATGCAGTGATACCGCAAGAAATACAGTTCATATTAAAGTAAAAACGCCTGTATTACAGGTTTCACCCGTAAAAAGTTTTTATTGTAAATATGATACCTTAAGGTTTGCTACTGAAAATTATGATACTTTAGCTGTAAAACTTTTTTACTGGGATTTTGGGGATAGTGTTGTAAGGGGAAGTTATTCGAATTCAATAATACACTCTTACAATAAAGCCGGAAATTTTATACCAACAGCTTTTATACGCAATAAAGACGGTTGTACAGACACAATAAACTTTAATAGTAATATAAAGGTAGTTGGCCCTAACGCAGGTTTTTCTGTTGATACAATCGGGTGCACTAATTCAGTTGTTAAGTTTAAAGACACATCAACTGCTGCAGGTTCGCAAATAACACAATGGATATGGAGTTATGGTGATGGCATTACTGCCGGTACAAAGGGGTCTACAAATTATAACTATGCATTTCCGGGCGCCTATAATGCTAAGCTGAGCCTGACTGATGCTAACGGCTGCACAGATTCCATAACACAAATTATAAACATTTTTCCTTCTCCTGTAGTTGATGCAGGCATAGACACATTTACCTGTGCAGGCGGCAACATACAATTAAACCCAGCCGGCGCGGCAACTTACGTTTGGCAAAATAATCCTGATTTGAGTTGTACAAATTGTACAAATCCGGTTGCCACTCCATTTCAATCTGCAGTGTATTATGTTACCGGTACAACCAACGGTTGCTCGGCTTCAGATTCTGTAAAAATGAAAGTTCAAACAAAAGAAGCGCTCATAGTTCAACCCAATACATATTCAGTTTGCCAAGGGGATTCTGTTGTGCTTAATGCAAGCGGTACAGACAATTATAGCTGGAGTCCATCAAATACATTAAGCAATGCCACAATAAAAAATCCAACTGCATTTCCTTTGGTAAATACAGCATACATGGTAACCGGAAAAGATAGCCATAATTGTTTTTCTGATACGGCTGCCGTGAATGTAACCGTTAACCCAAATCCCACTGTAAATATTACTGATAGTGTGGTACAGGTTTTAACAGGTTCAACATATAACATACTTGTTACTGCAAGCATTGATGCACAAAATTTTGAATGGTTGCCGCCAACCGGCCTTTCTTGCTACACATGCCTGCAGCCAGTAGCAACGGTTAATAAAAACATTACTTACACGCTAAACGCTACTAACGAATTTGGATGCAGTGATAGCGATAACATTACAATTATTTCAGTTTGTACAGGCGAAGCTATTTACCTGCCTAATACTTTTTCGCCAAATAATGATGGCATGAATGATTATTTCTACCCAAGATCAAGTGCTGGTATCACCATAAAATCACTCACAATTTTTAATCGCTGGGGGCAAATGATCTTTCAAAAAAGAAATTTTTCTTCCAACAATTTTACAGATGGGTGGGATGGAAAATACAAAAATAATTTACAAAATGCTGACGTGTATGTGTATATAATGGAGCTGCAATGCGAAGGCAGCTCAACGGTTATTAAAAAAGGAAATATAAGCCTGCTGCGTTAGTTTGTTTTTGAAGGATATTGTTCCAGCGCTCTTTCAAGGCAATCCATCGCTGAATTTATTGATTGAAGATTTAGAACATAGGCAAGCCGCACTTCATCTTTTCCAAAATCAACCGAGCCATAAAAACCTGTTGCAGGTGCAAGCATTATTGTTTGTTTATTGTAATTAAAATCTTCTAAAAGCCATTGACAAAATTTATCAGAATCATCAATAGGCAATCTTGCCATTGCATAAAATGCACCACCAGGATTAGGGCAATAAACTCCTTTCATTGCATTTAACCTCTGTACAATTAAATTTCTTCTTGCTTTATACTCAGCCTTGGTAACATCAAAATAATTATCGGGCAAATCAATAGCAGCTTCGCCTGCAATTTGCCCAAAACCAGGCGGGCTTAATCTTGCCTGCGCAAATTTCATGGCAGTATTATACAATTCTTTATTGCGGGTGATAAACGCACCAATTCTTGCGCCGCAACAACTGTAGCGCTTGCTTATTGTATCCATTAAAACAACATTATCATCGCAGTCTTTTAACTGCATTGCGCTAAAGTGTTCTTCTTCATAACAAAATTCCCGGTAAGCTTCATCAGCAAACAAATACAAATTATATTTTAGCGCGAGTTGCTTCAACACTTCCATTTCATCCTTACTATACAAATAACCTGTTGGATTATTTGGATTGCAAACAACTATAGCCTTCGTTCTATCACTAATTGATCTTTCAAAATCTCCTATAGGTGGCAATGCAAAACCATTTTCAATTTTCGATGTTATTGGTACCACATTTACCCCGGCAGAAACAGCAAAGCCATTATAATTGGCATAATAAGGTTCAGGAATTATTACTTCATCACCTGCATCCATACAAGCCATAAAGCCGAATAAAATAGCTTCGCTTCCACCAGTTGTAATTATTATTTGATTATAATTGATACCAATGTCATTCTTCGCATAATATTCAACAAGCTTGCGGCGATAACTTTCATTACCAGCGCTATGACTATATTCAAGTATTTTAAAATCAGAATGGCGAACTGCATCCAATACATGCTTTGGTGTTTCAATATCAGGCTGGCCAATATTTAAATGATATACTTTGATTCCTTTTTTCTTTGCAGCTTCTGCATAAGGAACAAGCTTGCGTATTGGAGATGGCGGCATGTGAAAGCCGCGTTTGCTGATAGTTAGCTGAGACATACAGCAAACCTAAAAACAATAATGAAACAGGCAATAAAAATTTATCCGTTCAGCCTGCCTGATTTTTTTATAACCCGTATGATGATATAGATTACTAATAAAAAAGAAAGAATAATTATAAGCAAGATGTTGCGCAGGTGTACATCATAATGGGTGAGTTGCGGGTAATAAAACAACAACAATAAAACGATGCCGCAAAGCCAGATGAATGTGGTTGTATGCTCTTTTGCAATATATCTTCTCCAGTTAAAATGCATTCCTGAAAATGTATTGCTGATGCCTTTAAAGTTTGGGAACCACCTGTTTACTCTTGCACAATAATTATTGAACTGTTCACCAAACTTATTGCGCAAAAAATTTTCTTCAGCTAAAACAATTGCCTGGTAAACAAATAAAAAAAATGGGATCATTATTACAACATACAATAATGAATTAGAAAGAATACCTACGCCTGCAAGCATTAAAATATTTCCAACATACAGCGGGTTACGGCAATGCGCAAAAATGCCTGTAGTAACCAAATCTTCGGCATATACTTTTTTATCTTTTCCACCGCGAATTATGTATGCAAGTCCAATAGTTGCACCGCGAATTGCCTGGCCAAGAATTGTTATGATTAAACCAATAATGATGGGATACCAATAATAATTAGGTCCAGAATTTTTTTCAGTAAATAACTGCGGAACGTGCGGCACAAACAGCAACGCATAAAAAATTATGAAAAGCCAGTTACGGTATTTAAAAAAAAAGTTACCGATTTGAATCATGTTATTTTTTTACAGCAATAAGGCCGGCGAAATTATACCATTTGAAAAATACTTCCACATGTGCAAAACCAGATTCGCGCAACAGCAAATTATCTTCACTTAATTTATAAGGGATTAAAACATTTTCCAGCGCTTCGCGCTTTTGAGAAATTTCCATTTCGCTGTAGTGATGGCGGCGCTTCATATCGTAATAATATTTTATAAAGTCGCGGTTGAAAGAACTTTCCTCAGCCAGAATTTTTTCAATCAATATTAAAACACCGTCTTTATTTAAACCATCATAAATTGTTTTTACCAGCCGTTCCCGATGAATTGGCCGCACAAATTGAAGTGTTAAACACAATACAACAACGGACGCATTTTGAATGTCAACGCTTTTATTTAAATCAGCATTTACCAATTGATATTTTCTTGTAAAGCCAGCTTCTTTTAGTTTGGTGTCACATTTGGCAAGCATTTCAGTAGAATCATCAACGCCAATAAATTCTATGTTTTCAGGCACTAAAGTATTCATGCCTATCATTGTAGTTCCGGTTGAACAACCCAGATCATACACATAACTACTTTCTTTTGCATGGTCAGCGGTAAGCTCTGCAATCATACGCTGCATTTCTCCATAATAAGGTACCGAACGGTTTACCATGTCATCAAAAACATTGGCAACCGTGGTTCCGAATTTAAAATCGGAAGCATTTTTTATCTCTTCTTTAAAAACCTGGTCCTGACTCATAATAAATAGCAGTAATCTTTTATCTGCAGTGCAAAAATATTGAATTGAAAATTTATACAGAGAAAGTAAAAATTGCCCGCGTATTTCGCCTTTGTATAACTGCAAATGAATGTAAATTCTTTTTTAACTTTCTTTATTAAACTTTGAATGTATAAAATAATCTCACCAGCTAAATTGGCTGAAATGAAATGCCTGAATTTTTTAATTATAGACTAAAGTAATAATACGGGCATCCCATTTTACAATAGAAAATAATATACAGATGAAATACAGGTTTGTTTTTTTATGTGCAATATTGTTGTTTACAGGCAAGACTTTTAGCCAAAGCTGGAATGCAGACAGCACTGAAGATTTAAGTACAGTTAATGGCATTATTCATACTTTATATGATGTTATTTCCGGGCCTGCCGGACAAGACAGAGACTGGAATGCCTTTAGAAATTTATTTGCAGAGGATGCACGCATGTATATTGCGGTGCCTGATAAAGACAGCGGCTCAATTTTAAAATCCATTACGCCGGAAGAATATGCTGAGCGCAATAAAACAAGGTTATCTGATATTGGTTTTAATGAAGATGAATTATACAGAATAATCAATTCTTATGGCGCCGGAACGCAGATATTTTCAACTTATGAATCACATTTCACCAATAAAAATGGCGAAGAAGAAATAACAAAAGGCATTAACAATATTCAATTGTATTTTGATGGTGAACGCTTTTTTATTGTAAGCATTTTCTGGGATGCAAATGCAAAAAATATTGAAGTACCTGATCGTTATTTACCAAAGAATAAGAATACAGAATACCAGATAAATCTTTAAGAAAGTGAGAGGTGAGATTTACGTTTCACTTCCCACCCCCTCATGCTTCGCTTTATCATTCCACAATTTTCAGTTTCGCATAATTCAGCATAATTTTTTTCTCACCATTTAATTCAAACTTTACAGTTGCAATAGGATTATGTGCACTGCCTTCCATTTTTGTAACTAACCCAAATCCTAATTTCTGGTGCTCCACTTTTTGGCCTTCCTGTAAGTTTGTTGTATCACTCGGTACAAAATCTTTTGAAGGAATATGCTGAACAGTTTGTTGTGGTTTATTGCTTAACCCAGTTGGCAATGAGGTTTGTTTTGCCGTTGACCGTTGACCGTTGAGCGTTGACTGACCTTCAAATCCACGATGCATTCTTGCAAATGCAGAACCAATATTGGAATTCGCCTGGTTTCTTGCGCCACCACCAGCAAACGTTCTGTCTAAAAATGCTTCAGGCAATTCTTCTAAAA
>JABDGW010000086.1:0-149 GCA_013285855.1 Bacteroidota bacterium | reverse complement strand
AGCTGCCAAAACGATAACGGGCATTGGCATACGTTAAGAACAAATGCTTTTTTGCTCTTGTTACGGCAACATAAAATAAACGCCGTTCTTCTTCCAGTTCTTCACGTGTATTTATACTCATGGCGTTTGGAAAAAGGGTTTCTTCCAAA
>JABDGW010000085.1 GCA_013285855.1 Bacteroidota bacterium | reverse complement strand
GCGCTGAAAAAAATATTAAAAAAAGAATACGAGCTAATAATTCTTGACGTACAAATGCCTGGCATGGATGGCTATGAAGTGGCAGAAAATATTACAGGTTATAGCAAATCAAAAGATATTCCTATACTGTTTCTATCTGCAGTAAATATTGATAAACGTTTTATTACGAAGGGTTACTCTTCGGGCGCTGTTGATTATATAACCAAGCCATTCGACCCTGAATTGCTTTTATTAAAAATAAAAACCTTTGCGAGGCTTTACAGGCAAACAAAAGAACTTAATGATATTAAACTTAACCTTGAAAAAAAAGTAGAGGAAAGAACTGCTGAATTAAAAAAGGCCAATAAAGAACTGGAAACCAGCAATGCAGAATTGCAGCAATATGCATTTATAGCTTCGCATGATTTGCAGGAACCGTTGCGTAAAATAATTACATTCAGCCAGATTGTAAAAGAGCGCTTTGTAAGCAATAAAAGTGAAGCAGTGCAATACATGAAACGCATTATTGCTTCATCTGAAAGAATGAGAACGCTGATAAACGATCTGCTGAATTATTCAAAGCTTTCCGCTGCGCTTGAGTTTGTTAATTTTCCGCTTAACTCCATTATACAGGAAACGATAACTGACCTGGAGCTTTCTATAAAAGAAAAAGAAGCAAAACTGGATGTAGTGCAACTTCCTTCCATTGAAATAATGCCTGACCAAATGCGGCAGGTTTTTCAAAACCTCATCAGCAATGCACTTAAATTTTCAAGGCCAAATATGCATCCTGAAATAAGAATATGGAGTGATTTTACTGCGGAAAAATCAGCTAATAGCAAACCTGTTGAAAAAGGTGATTATTGCCGCATCTATATTTCAGATAATGGCATTGGCTTTAATGAACAATATCTTGAAAAAATTTTTACCATGTTTCAGCGGCTGCATGGCAGAGCCGAGTACGAAGGCACAGGCATTGGATTAAGCATTGTAAAAAAAATAATAGAAATGCATGACGGCGCAGTTACTGCTTCAAGCAGGGAAGGCGAAGGCGCGGTTTTCATTATAACTTTACCCGTAAAACATATAGCAAAACCTGTTGCCGTTCTTTAATAAAAACATATTTATGAATTCTTCTTTTAAACGAAACCTGCTTATTTTATACGGGCTTTCTTTTTTATTACTTATAGTAAGTGCCATAGCTTCTTACAGCAGTATCAATAATTTATTGAACAGCCAGAAATTAGTTAATCATACCAACCTTGTCAAAAACAATCTTGAAAGCATAATTTCTGTTTTAAAAGATGCAGAAACCGGCCAGCGTGGTTTATATGTAAATCGAATGAATTAACGGCTTAATTACTTATTTTCAATTAGCATCAGCATACGATAAACGTAGTTGATGTATCGCTTAAAACACGTAAAGATTTTTCAAGATTTACATGCACATTTTTTGAAATAGAAGACAGGATATTTTTCAGCTCCTTTATATTGCTGGGCTTTGTTATAAAACAAATAGCGCCTTTTTGCATAGCTTCTTCAATATCTTTCGATTGAGAGGATGTGGTGTACATAATTACCGGTATATGCTGCAACTGTTCATCTTTTTTTAAGGCAGTAAGGCATTCTTTGCCACCCATGCGCGGCATATTCAAATCTAAAAAAATAATATCCGGCAGGCTATTGCTTTGCGCTTTTAAAGCGGTTAAAGCCTCGTTTCCATCTGCAGCAGATATAAAATCTATTGCAGGGTTTACTTCATTTAATACTTCCTTAAAAATCAAAGTATCATCTGTATCATCGTCTACCAGAAAAAAACGAATAATCTTTCCCATGTTGAATTTTTAAATAAATAAAGCCCGTATTGCCAATGCAGAATGTTTCAGCAATATGGCAAGCGCTGCAAATATTGTTCAAAATTTTATCTCATGCTGAAAAACCCGGCTTTTTTAAACAATTATTACTGATAATATAGCATTTATATTTATTTAACTGCCGGGTGGTTTGCTGCTTAATTTTTAAAACTATGATGCAACTGTGGATGTTATTCCCTGTAAAATAGTTTTCCATATAAGATAAAAGAAAGAACGGTGCACGTCACGCTTAAAATACCCTTTTGTTTTTTTTGACGTATTTGATTTATTAATTACAAATGTATTTGCCACGAAACTAATAAAACCTCTATGCTTTAATTTACCTGAATCATCTTGCTTAAGCGCCGTTATTTTAAGATCATCATACACAAAAAATACAGTACTGTTTGCATTATTATTATTACCGCTTACATGCGTGCTCAGTTTTTTTATTGAAAGGCTGTTTATCTCAAACATGCCTAAAACAGTGGTTGCGGGGTTTAAAGCTGTTCCATCCATTGGTCCAAGGTCTGCATCAACACTAAAATCGCCGTTTTTTGTTTTAGTAAGATCAAATGCAAATGTTGCATTTATGTCTGCTTTCTCCATTAAATGACCATGTGCTTTTACAAGCATTATTTTATTTGCAGCTATTCTTTCTTTTATATTGGTAACATTGGTGATTGTGCCATCTATATTATTAAATATTACAACTCCGACTTTTTGTGTTTTCGGATTTAATTCTTTGTAATTAAAAGTAAAATTTTTAATGTTGATCGTATCAACCTGCGCAGGTAAATCAAGTTTCATAATCAACTGATGCGGATAGTTGCCAACTTTCGATTTTGATGATAAGGGAATATTCCTGTCTACATAAACTTCCATACTTCCGTTTACAAGCAATACACTTGTTGCTGAAAAGCCTTCGCCTGAAATAAGATGATACCAGTCTACATTATTAAAAGAAGCGCTATCAAATTTTATATCATACCGGTCTTTATAAAATGTAAGCTTTTTACTGAACTCCTGTTTATTATATCTTGGCGTTATTGCAAGGCCTGTTGCATTAAGCGTTTTTTGTGCAGCATGTAATATAATTGAGTCTGCTTTTACAAAATATAAACTATCTGATGTGCGAAAAGAATAATTGGGCAAATAAATAGCTGCGTGTTTTGCATATAGAAATCTTGTAGTATCAAATTGTGTGAGTGAGTCAATTTCAATATCATCAAACTTCATCGAAATATTTTTGAAATTGGTGATCTTTTCTTTGCCTTGAATATTGTGATAAATAAAATTCATATTGGTTATAGAAAGATCTTTCAATTGAAAATGCCCAAGGCTTTTCTGAATGCGTGAGTATAAAGTACTGGTATCTTTTTGCGGCTGAACATTTTTATTTACCGGGTGATAAATTTCGACGGTAGGGTTTTTAAGGTTTATAACACTCAGGTCAATATTTTTTTTATTTAAAAGGTCGGTTATATCAAGGCCATCAATATCCAAATCTGAAAGTGAAATTTTATACACATCTGCAGGCGCAATACCTTGTTCATTCAAAACCTTTAACCTCGCTGAATCAATCAACAATTCAGCATTGTGCACTTTTATTTTTGAATCAACTATATCAACATCTATTTTATCGATGTTTAGTACATATAAGCCATTAGATGCATCTTTTACAAGTGCCTGTAATTTGGCTTTAATCAAAGGTTCAAAATCTTTGCTTTTGCGAAATTTTAAATAAAGAAAAACACCTGCTATTAGTAAAATGAAAACTAAAAATACTATCCTGAGTTTTTTCACGTATATGTATTTATGAAACTACACAGTTGGAGAACAATTATTGAACCACTTATAACAGCTACATCAGCAATTCATTTATCTGCCTTTAAAATTTGGCTTACGCTTTTCAAGAAAAGCATTTGCTCCTTCTTTCACGTCTTCTGTTGCAAAACATTCACCAAATTTTTTTATTTCAAAATCATAACCTTGCTGTGTATGATCGAAGTTGTTGATTACTTCAATAACTTTTGCAATGGCCAGCGGCGCTTTTGTATGAATGGTTTGCAGGATCTCTTTTGTTTCGTCTAACAATTTATTTTGAGACACAACTTTGTTTGCTATTCCATATTGCTCTGCATCTTTTGCATTAATCATTTCACCTGTCATAATAAATTGCATTGCCCTGTTCCTTCCAACCAACTGAGTTAAACGTTGCGTACCGCCATAGCCCGGAATCAATCCTAAATTCACTTCGGGTTGTCCAAATTTTGCATTATCGCTTGCTATAATAAAATGACAGGCCAGCGCTAATTCACAACCACCTCCTAAAGCAAAACCATTTACTGCAGCAACAATTGGTTTTGGCGAGTTTTCAATTTTATCAAACACGGCTTGCTGTCCTTTTTTAGCCAAAGCTTCGCCTGAGTTTTTCTCAAGCGTTAAAAATTCGCTGATATCTGCACCGGCAACAAAAGCTTTTTCTCCGGCGCCTGTAATGATAGCTGATTTTATTTCATCATTATTATATACTTCATCAATTGCTGCGCTTATTTCTTCAATAACCGTTTTATTAAGCGCATTTAATTTTTCAGGACGATTAATTGTGATAATGAAAATGTTATTTTCTAACGATGTAACCAATGTTTGATAAGTCATAATTTTAATTTAAAAACTTCTGTTTTCTTTTACCCATTGTTTAATATAAGAAGCAATATCACTTGTATTAGCACCGGGGGAAAACAATTTTCCTACGCCAATTTCATTCAATTCTTTCATATCATCTTCAGGTATTATTCCACCGCCGGTAACCAACACATCATCCATTTGTTTTTCTTTTATCAATTGCATAATTTTTGGAAAAACCGTCATGTGTGCGCCACTTAAAATACTTATGCCGATTGCATCCACATCTTCCTGCAAGGCAGCATTTACAACCATTTCAGGTGTTTGCCGCAAGCCCGTATAAATTACTTCCATACCTGCATCACGTAATGATGTGGCAATAATTTTTGCGCCCCGGTCATGACCATCTAAACCAACTTTTGCAACAAGAACTCTCACCGGCCGATTTAATTTTTCATTCATGCAATTGTTTTATCAAATCAAAATTAAGCAATCGTTTTTACCGCATAGAAACATAAACACATAGTTCAATATAGAATTTTGAAACCAGGATTATGATTTAATGGCAATGATAATTTCCGCGCCCAATGGTTCTATAGCCGCTTCAAAAAAATGCGTGAGCATGCCTTCTTCATTAATAAGATACTTACAAAAATTCCACGTGGGCGCTTCATTAAGCCAGCCATTTTCTTCTTTATTGCTTAGCCATTCAAATATTTTATTTTGATCTGCATTTTTTATTACAACAGATTTTTTTGCAAGTGGAAATGTAACGCCATAATTTATTTTACAGAATTGTGCTATTTCTTCATCATTTCCTTTTTCCTGTTCCTTAAAATTGTTTGATGGAAAACCAATCAGTTCAAGCTTATCTGCATGTTCTTCAAACAATCTTTCAAGACCTTCATATTGATTGGTATAACCGCAGCTTGATGCTGTGTTTACAATAAGTATCTTTTTGTTTTTAAAAGCTGCTAACGTTTCAATTTCCCCATTATTCAATTCAAATGGAATATCATAAACAGAAGTCTTAGGTTTTATATTATTCCTGTTTTCTAAAACCTTTGCATTTATATTTTTTACTTCGCTCGTTTTAATAACAAGCGGATAAAAAAATTTAAGGAGTTTTTGTTTTATGGTCATATATAAATAACAATTAAGTTTATTATGTTTGATTACTTATTAGTTGTGGTGAAATGGAAACCAAGTGATGCCATGAAAATATGCAGTACAAGTGTTGCGATCCCGGATCAAGTCTTGGGACAGGTGCAGAAACGATGCCATGAAATCATCAAGCTCGTAACAAAAAATAATTTCTTAGTCCTCCTCGTTCATCAATTCTTTTTTATATGCCATTATAAAAACAGCGCCAAGATTTTTGAAGGGCGGAACATAATCATCAAAATATTCTTTATGAGATACCTGGTTGCCAATTGTCTTCCATAATGCTGGCCAGTTAAGGTCTTTGCCCTGCCTTAATTGCTCAACTATAATGTTGATCATTGGCCCATTTATAGTTCCGCTTCCTGTTTGCCTTGAAGAAATGATTTGCGCGGTGGGGCAAATAGATAATACTTTATTTAAACTTTGATAACCGCCGCAACTGCCAAGCAGAACGAGCTGTGCAGAATTATCCAACTGCTCTAAAGTTGAGTTGAGATAATAACTATGCCCGCGATGAATAACCATTGAAGGATCAAGATCATTGGTTTGAAGATACTCGCAAAGTGCTGACTGCGCTTCTTCATCTTTTGAAGTTTCATCATCAAGCGGCCTGTTTGAATATATCTTTACAGGAACACCTTTTGTTGATGATACAACCGCCCATTTATCATTGGAAGTTATTTTCCAATTGGCATTGCTGAAATTGCTTATAAAAGAATTGAAAATATTGTTGCCGTCTTTATCGCCATAAAAAAACTGCTGTATAATTATTTTACCGCTATCGTTGCGCATAGATTTATTTGGCATAAAATATACCGGCGGAATACCAAGGGTTGCAGCAACATCAATATGATTTGAACTATCTATTGAAAGGAACAAGGTGTTTAAAATGTTATAAATGTCTGCTGCTTTTTTATTACCTGATTGTTTGGCTTGCTGCAAATTATACTGCACCTGGTTTAAAATAAGCTCGTGTATTGCTTTATCATCAATGCTTGCATACGAATCCGCCACATCAACTGCATCTTCAAGCGTTGGAGATTTCTCCAGCCCGTTTACAAAAGCTTTCATCAATACTTCTGCGTTGCCTCTGTCCATACGCTTTAAAAAATCATCCAGCGTATTATAATTGGCAGCCATTTTTATCCATTTTCTAAAATGATCAAACCGCACACGCATCAATAAGCTGTCGCCGCCTTTTGTTGTTTTCATTTGTTTCCAGATAAACGGGTAAACGCCATGCGTATAACTGCTTGTATAAATTTCATCTTCCGTCATTACACCGAGATAATACAATTCTTCAGGAGAAAGATTTTCAATTTTCTTAAAGCGGATATTATCGGGTGATTCATGCAAACCATTAATAACATTTACATACACTTCTTTGGCTTTATCGGCAAGTTTGGTTTGTAACGCCGTCATGGAAAGCGGCGTATCGCGCCGGCGAACCCTGTCAGCATAATCAATTTCTGTTTTCACCAATAAAGAATAATATTTCGCATCATCGCGCAACGCTGTTTCCACATCATCAAAACTTATTTTGTGTGTATAGAGGTTATCTAAAAAAGGAAAGAACATACGCCCCTGGCTCATTTTAGAAACATGCACAATAAGCTGCACAAGGCTATCGGGGTTATTATTAATGCGCTCTGCGAATTTATTGGAAGCTGCTGCATACGTGTACAGATCATCAGGCCGTTGGCGTGCTGCTACCACAACCAAACTATCAGCAAAAGAGATATCAGGATGCTGGCTGAGAACCCTCATCATGCGTTCCGGATGATCGTTGCAAACTTTCAGCAGTAAAAAATCTTTGGATTGATTAATGCCTTCATTATCATTAAAGCTGTAAGAATTTACCAGAATATCGCCTGCATCATAAGAATGTGTTTGTATTTCAGGAAAGATGGATTCTTTTTTTTGATCCAGCTCCATGCAATTTTTAAACCCGGTAACCACTTCTATAATAACCGGTGATTTTATGGTTTGATAGCGAAAGCCGATCAGAAATTTCTGCAGGCATTCATTTAAGCCGCGCAGGTAGCGGATTTTATCATTATTATCTGTTAGTTTGCTTTCTTCAATTAAATCCTGTAAGGCATCAACCTGGTTGGTAACCACATCATTTATGCGGTCATTCAATGCATCATTATCGGCAGGCCTGAACATATTATCCGGTGTGCCATCATACTTTTCAATCTGCTTTTGCGTGCTGTCAATCTTTTCATGAAAATAAAGCCGCACCAATGGTATGTTGGCTTTGTTGGATGATTGCGCCTGAGTAAAAATTATTATACCTTGAATAAAAATTATAAAGAGAAAAAGTTTTTTCATCTGCCCAAAAATTAGTTTTTACATTTCAAATTACAACAAGCAGCAGGTTATGAACTTAGAGTAATAGTTAAACATTGCAAATTTACACTAATATTATGCCATACCCCTTAACAATAAGATAATATATGTAAACATGCAGATGTGACTGCTCAGGTTAATTTTGTGTAAACTCTGTGTTAATGAATGCAAAAGAAAAAATTATACTAATCGCTGATGATGAGCCGGATATAGTTGAGATAATTTCTTATAATCTTTTAAAAGAAGGTTATACGGTTTATACAGCAAAGGATGGAAATGACGCGCTTGACAAAGCAAGGCTTACCCATCCGCACTTATTTATATTGGATGTTTTAATGCCTTACAAAAACGGTGTTGAGGTTTGTAAAATTTTACGTTCCCAGCCTAAATTTAAAGACGCACTTATAATTATTCTTACTGCCTTAAGCGATGAAGGTTCGCACATTAAGGGCCTTGATTCAGGAGCAGATGATTTTATTACAAAACCTATAAGTCCGAAAGTTTTAATAAGCCGGGTAAATGCTTTGTTCAGGCGTACAGAAAAAGAAAAAACTGATATAATTACAGCCGGCAATATTGTGATTGATGCATCAAAATATACAGTGAGTGTAAATAGTGAGCCTGTAACGCTTGCTAAAAAAGAATTTGAATTGCTTCATTTGCTTGCAGCAAAACCGGGAAGGGTTTTTTTGCGTAATGAAATTTTAGAACAGGTTTGGGGCAATGAAGTGATTGTTGGCGACAGAACAATAGATGTGCATATCAGGAAAGTTCGCCAAAAGCTTGGCGTGAATTGTATAAGCACTTTAAAAGGTGTAGGCTACAAATTTGCCCTCACCCCCGATTCCTCTCCACAGGTAGAGAGGAATGCTTGACTTTAAACAGTCATTATATATTAAGGGGCGGGAAGTCTTTATATTTTGAATGTTGCATTAACTGTTTGGCTTAATTTACCGCATAAAACTTTTTATTATTTTTTGGTAAGAAGCCACAGTTCCTTGCGGCATCGCGGTTGTGCCCGTACCAAAATTGTATTGATTCGGGATCGCATTACTTCAACTGCTTTACAATATTTAACTACGGTTCTAATTATCCAATGCTTACAAATTTCCCAATTTCCCAATTCCGAAATTTACAATCGTCAATTCAATTTAATTTTATAACCAATAAAATCATTGAATGTTCAAAACAAAAAATCTCTCTCCTGATAAACTTTCTTTTTTTACTGCGCTGTGTTTATCCATTCCAATAAGTATTGCATTTTATTTTACCAGCTTCAGATGGATAGATTCGCTTATTGCACTCGTACTCATATTTACGCTCTCATTTTTTTTGATCCGATATGTATTTAATGAATTTATTTACCGGAAAATAAAAGTTATTTATAAATACATCTATCAAACCAAAGCCAACCGCAGGGAAGAGATGTATTACAAATATGTTTTACCGGCAAAGAGTATTGAAGATGTACATGAGGATGTAGAAAAATGGGCCGAACAGCAAAGGGCTGTTATTGAT
This sequence comes from Bacteroidota bacterium, assembly GCA_013285855.1. Lineage (GTDB taxonomy): Bacteria > Bacteroidota > Bacteroidia > Chitinophagales > Chitinophagaceae > Parafilimonas. The sequence goes on along the minus strand of JABDGW010000085.1, from coordinate 1,396 downwards.
GATCTGAAAAACAATGAACGTTACCGTCGTGAATTTTTACAAAATTTATCGCATGAAATAAAAACACCAATTTTTGCTATACAAGGTTATATAGATACTTTATTAAATGGAGCTTTGGAAAATCCGGACGTTTCAAAAAAGTTTTTAGAAAATACTTCGCGCAATGTTGGCCGCATGGTAGATCTTATTAATGATCTTGATGAAATAACGCGCCTTGAAAGCGGTGAGCAATTAATGCACAAAAAGAAATTTATCATCCAGGATGTGGTACGCGAAGTGTTTGAAACTTTATCTAAAAAAGCCCTGGAAAAAAATATTCATTGCAGCATAAAAAAAGGATGCGAGCAACCGGTTGAAGTATTTGCTGATAAAGAAAAGATATTCCGCGTTTTAGTTAACCTTGTTGATAACGCCATTAAATACGGAAAGCCCGATGGTTATGTAACTGCAGGCATTTATACAACAGATGACAAACATGTGCTTGTTGAAATTACAGACAATGGTGTTGGCATTGCCGAAGAACATTTGCCCCGCATATTTGAACGCTTTTACAGAACCGATATTGGCCGCAGTCGTAATGCCGGAGGAACTGGTTTAGGTCTTGCAATATGTAAACACATTATTGAAGCGCATGGACAAAGCATTCACGTGCGCAGCAAACCCGACGTTGGCACAACGATTGGGTTTACTGTGGAGAAGGGATAGAGAATGCATAAACTTTCTTTATTATTGTGAAAGAAAGATATCCCCGTATCTTCTTTAAAGAATTTGATATTCTTTGTTCCGGGTATCAATGCCAAATCAGTCCATTCAAAGAACTCAAAGGATATAGTTTGGTACGTACTAATAACCGCCTCCGCCGGTTAAATTGCATGAGGAACTATCAATTATGTGTTGAGGTAACAAAATCATTTGGATAATTCTTATAATAAGTTGCATTCTCAACTGCATAAGGTATTGTTCTTCCACCTGCTATATCTGTCCACGAGAATTTTGCAGGCGGCTGTAGATAGGTATCAATAGACGCTTGCCCGTTAATTTCAGTTACATGCGCATACACAAAAAAGTCATGCACATTTACGCCATTAAGCATATAACCTTCAGGAAATTGTATGGTATAGTTGCTGCCATGTTTTGAGGTGGTAACATTTACAGTATTATTATATTCATCTTTTACAATAAGCTCTTTTTTAAATTTTACATCGCCTGTTGTTGTAATTACAAGCGGTAAATTATTTATGCCCAGCGAACCACCTTGCGAATCATATTCTGTTTCAAAGATTCGGGTTAAACCAATGTGCAGTACATCGGGGTCGAAAACATTAAGTCCTAAAAAAGGCTTTGAACCGGTTAACATTATTTGAGGAGAAAGCGGAGATTCTAAATCTTCAAAAAA
>JABDGW010000084.1 GCA_013285855.1 Bacteroidota bacterium | reverse complement strand
ACTGAAAGTGTTTTTTTCGATGAATCAAAACAACAGTTTTTTCCTCCGGGTAGTTTCAAAGCTTTTGGTCCTGAGCTTGGCTACGCTACAAATGGTGTAGTAGGTGGCATTGGTGTTAGCAGCACGGCTTACGATTTATTTTTATTCAACAGAGCGCTCAAAAATAATCGTTTGCTTTCTTCGTCAGCGCAAAAAGAAATGTTTACGCCTTATGTTTTAAAAGATTCACTTACCAACATATTTTTTGGTTATGGAGTGCTTACAGGGGAAAATGAGTTTGGTAATTATATCCAGCAAAGAGACGACGGCAACAATATAACATTAGGTTATATAACTACAGTAATAAACTATCCTTTGGAAGATTTTACAATTATTGTACTGGCTAATAAAGCTAAAAGTTCCTCGAACATTGCAGGTACCTTAGCCTATATTTTATTTGACAGGGAGGTAGTGCCACCTTATACACACAAACAAATTTCTATTGATACATTCTTACTCGACAAATACATTGGGGAATATAAATTGTCCCGTGTAGCAAGAGTATATAAAAAAGACGGAACCTTATGGACAACAATACCAGGAGAACCTGATTTGAAATTGCTGCCGGAATCTTCTACCAAATTTTTCTCTTCTAACAAAGAGTATGATTGGCAGATAGAATTTAAAACAGACTCTAACGGCAATGTTTTAAATACCTACTTTATATTCAGCGGATTAAAAATAGAGGCAAAAAAGTTGTGATGGGTTTTTCACGTTGTTAGTATTAGTGAGACAAGTTTAAAATATAACCACTATCGTCATTGTCAGTTGGTTGGCAGACGCTTTTAAATTGAAATGAAGCCCGCTCAATTTTTCTTAATGCATCCTGTCTCCTCTTGCTTCTAAATTTTTAATCACATCTGCCTCATACACCAGCCATTCATTCCAGCGTTTGCGTACTTTTTCTTTATCAACATACGTTTCAGCAAGCTCAATAAATATTACATAATGCCCGGCTTCACTTTCCATAAAACGGCGATAAAAATTTTTTAAATACTCATCATTCAACCCTTCGCTTAAACGCTTGAAACGTTCGCAGCTTCTTGCTTCAATCAATGCACATATTAAAAGCTTATCCAGCAAACGGTCTTCTTCTTTTCCGCCTTTTACTTCAAACTGCAACAGCTTGTTTACATATTCATCTTTGCGTTGCCTGCCTAATTGCAAATTTCTTTTTTGCAATTCCTGCAGCACCAAACGAAAATGCCCCCACTCTTCTGTAACGATTGGAGAAAGCTCATTTACCAATTCATTTTTACCAGGATAACGTTGTATTAATGAAATGCAGCTTGTAGCTGCTTTCTGCTCGCAGTAAGCATGATCGGTTAAAATATCTTCAAGGCTTATTAAAGCTAAATTCACCCAGCGTGGGTCGGTTGGCAAGTGTAATCCCAGAATATTTTTTTCAGCATCATTCACCAAAGCAAAATACAGCGATATTTTGTTTAACTAAAAAGTAAAATACAGTATAGCGGTAATAATTATCTTTGCCAGCAAATTAATTAGCAAGCGTCGCCCCATAAGGCGGCGTTTTTATTTCAAATAATCAGTATGAGCAATAATAATATTGCTGTTATCGGCGGAGGTTTTTGCGGAATGATGACTGCCGTTTATCTTTTACAATCTGGTCTTCCACTGAATATTATTATTATAAATGATGGTTACCCGTTTGGCAGAGGCGTGGCTTACAATGCGCATACCAATAAATATTTGCTGAATGTAAGAGCCATCAACATGAGTGCCTTTGAAGATGAGCGTTATCATTTTTTAGACTGGCTGCAATTGCAACCTTCGTATGCTCATATACCAAAAAATATATTGGTAAATGTATATGCGCCGCGTACAATGTATGGCGATTACCTGCAGCATGTTTGGCAACAGGCTGTGAAAAATAAACATCCTTTAACCAACATCAATATCATTGAACAAAAAGCAGTAAATATTAAAGAAAACGCTGAGAGTTTATGCATTCATCTCGCCAATAATAAAATTATAGATGCGGATAATGTTGTGCTTGCAACAGGCAACACAGTCCCAGGAAATATTATACAAAACAAATCTTTTCTGCAAAGCGATAAATATTTTACCAATCCATGGACGAAAGAATGTGTAAGCAATGTGCGGCATCTTAAAAATATATTGATAGTTGGCAATGGCTTAACAATGATTGATACAGTGCAAGGCTTAACAGAAAATGGTTTTAAAGGGAAAATATATACTATTTCACCAAACGGATTTAAACTGATACCGCATAAATATAATTTGCTGGTGTATGAAAAAATTGTAGAAGAATTACCGGAAGAATATAACCTGCGTGAGGTTTTTCTTCTTGTACGCAGACATATAAAATCGCTTACGGATGTTGGTATAGGAGCACATTTGGTAATTGATGCTTTAAGGCCATATACACAACAGATATGGCAAAGCTTATCGTTTGACGAGAAAAAATATTTTGTAAAAAGATTAAGCCATGCATGGACGATCTTGCGTCATCGAATCCCTGTGCATATTTATGAAATGATACAGGAATTGCGCATGCAAGGCCGCATGATTACTATTGCCGGAAAGATAATAAGTGCAATAGAAGAACCAAATGCAGTAACCGTTAATTATGCAGATAATAAACTACAAAAAGAAGAAACAATATCTGTTGAAAGAATAATTAATTGCACCGGCCCTGAAACTGATCTGCACCGTTGTGCAAACGAGCTTTTAAAAAATCTTGCTGCAGCCGGAATAATAAAACCTGATGCCTTGCATCTTGGAATAGATGCTGATGCAATAACCGGCGCCGTTATAAATAGCTACGGCAAAAAAAACGAACACATATATACAACAGGCGGAAATTTAAAAGGCATATTATGGGAGAATACTGCTGTGCCTGATATACGCGTTCATGTAAAACGTCTTGCATTGCATTTATCAGCGAAATTGAAAGAAAAAGCTGTATGTTAATTACACAGGCACTTAATTTGTAAATTAATATTTAAACATAGTTTTCGTGTTAAAATCTATATAATGCGACAGATAAATACACAACATATATTCATCTTTACGGGCTTATGAAATACCTGGCAGGAATTTTCTTTTTATGCTTCGCGATAAAATCCAATGCACAAAACCAGGAAAATGCAATTATTGGCAAATGGGAATCAGCAGAAAGAAATCTTATTGTTGATGTGTACAGGCAGAACAATGCATTCAGGGCAAAAATCGTTTGGTTTTATGATGAAGACGATACGATTACTCCAATTGAAAAACGGCTTGACATAAAAAACCCGGATAAAACTTTGCGTAAACGGCCAATTGTTGGCACCGACATACTTTCAGACCTTGTATATAATGCGAAACAGGACAGGTGGACAGGGGGCAGAATCTACGATGCCACTTCGGGCAGAACATGGGATGCAACAGTTTGGCTTAACAGCCCGTCAGATTTAAGTGTAAGAGGATTTTATATCGTTCGCTGGTTTGGCAAAACAATAAATTTTATAAAAGTGAAGTAACACAGCGCTTGCTTACTTAAGCCTTGTGTGCAGGCTGCTTGTGAAATATTTTTTCCATCATGCTAAATAGTTCAGGATGATTTTCTTTAAACTGTTCAGGCGCACCAAAAAAATATTCTGATGCCACCGCAAAAAATTCTGCCTCGCTTGAAGCGCCGTAAACATTTATATCTGAAGCTCCCTGTTTAATCTTTTCTATTTCTTCGCTCATATATTTTATCCACGGAATAGTGTATTGCTTATTCAATAATTCTTCAGGTATACCATCTGTAGCACCGTCAGCTTTATCCAATAAATGCACAAACTCATGTATGCCTGTATTATGTTTTGATATTTCATTTGCAAAGCCTTCGCGTAAAGCCTGTTTGGAAAGTATCATCATTCTCTGCATAGGACCTGTACCAACCATTCCTAATGTATCTCTTTCCGTTGAGGTTACTGAAAATTCTTCATTGTTAAATGTGCCTGCATAAATAAGCACATCGCGTAAATTATAATAGTGCCAATCAAAATTAAATACAGGGATTATTGCACTGGATGCTACGAGCAATTTATCCAAATCATCAATTTCTGTATTCACGGCATGAATGCGTACATACGATAGAAAATCCATAACCCTGTTTTCAAAACGCTTTTTTTCTGCATCGTTTAATTGCCTGTAAAAAGAAACATGTTCATTCAGCAATGCCCGATAATTTTCAGGGAATATAATATAACTGCCTTTTTTTCTTCTCCGCAATATCAGCCAGGTAATTACAGGCATAACCACTAAAAAAATAATAAAGCCTTTCATATTGCAAAGCTAAGTGCAGGCAACATTGAAAGTGAGGACAAGCAGGTTATAAACTTTATTTAAATTAGCCGTTAATGAATTTTGATGCAAAAAAAATCCCGCTGTTTAGCGGGATTTTATAAATTATATAAGTACTGTTACAATTTTTTAACCTCAATATTTTTATACCAAACATCGTGGCCATGATCCTGCAAAGCTATATGACCGCTTTTAAATGTTCCGAAAGCAGGCCATTCTTTAAACTTACTTTTTGCAAGCATTTGTTTCCAGCCATCATCCCACATAGTAGTATTTACAACGTGCACACCATTTAAATAAAAATCAAGTTTGCCATTATTGCTTGTTATTTCAACAGCATTCCATTGCTCTGCTGGTTTTACGGCGCCAGGTGTTGCCTGTATCATATCATACAAACTTCCGGCACGATGAGAAGGTGTTTTATTATCTTCATTGCGTTCATCATCCAATACCTGCATTTCAGGGCCGGTTTTATAAGTGTCTTCATATTTAGCTTTATCATCCTGCACATAAAATAAAATACCACTGTTACCATTTTTTGAAATTTTCCAGTCAAGCTTCAAATCAAAATTTGCAAAGCTGTCATTACTTACCAAATCTCCATCTTCTCCTTTTGTTTTTGGACTAAAATGAATTGCTCCGCTGTCAATATCCCACTTCTTACTTACATCAGTTTGCCCAAATGTGTGCCAGCCATTCAATGTATTTCCATCAAATAAGGAAATCCACTCGGTATCATTTAAGGGTGCAGCATTCATGGAGTCCGGCGCTGCAGCTGTTGTATCAGATTCTGAAGTTTTATTTGCAGAAGAATTACATGCAACAAAAATTATTGATGCAAAAACAATCGTGTTTATTTTTTTCATGTATGATTATTTATTTCTTAATAACAGAATATATTTTACCATTTGTTCAGCATCAGCTTCTGCAAGTGCAGGATGAGGAGTCATTGCAGCAGGCCCCCAGATGCCTGAACCGCCTGAAATTATTTTGCCTGCAAGCATTTTTACATTCGCATCTGTATTGTCATATTTGTTGGCAACATCACGATAAGCAGGGCCGGTAACTTTTTCATCAATTTTATGGCAGGTGAAGCAATCGTTTGATGTTACAAGCGCTAATCCCTTTGTATAATCAGGATTAGAGGAAAGATCATCTTCCTTTGGAGTTACAGCAGTTGTGCTGCCGGAAGAATCTGCATTATTTGCACTGTTTGAACTGTTGTTACAGGCGGCGGCTATTAATGCAAATACTGCAGCCGTTACAAAATATTTTTTCAATGTTATTCTTTTTAGATGATGAATATATCCGACAAATTTATTGATGACATTTAATCCATAACAAATTATTTTGTTGTATCTGATGAATTTCGCAAAGACAAGATATATTTTGCCATTGCCTGCGCCTGAGGTTCTGACAAGTTCGGATGCGGTGTCATAGCAGCATCTCCCCATAATCCCTTTCCACCTTTAATAATTCTGTCTGCCAGGTTTTCAATATTACCCTGGTTCATTTCATATTTATCAGCAACCTGTTCGTACGAAGGGCCGGTGCTTTTCTCATTAATTTTATGACAGGTAAGGCAATCATTAGCAGCGATCAAATTACTTCCTGACATATTTTGAGCGGAATCAATTCCAACACCTCCGGTATTAACAATATTATTTTGAACAGTACCCGCAGTATCACTTGCTGCTGTTTTTCCTGTACCTGATTTACAGGCAGCAAATAAAATAATTGCTGCAATCAATACATTATATTTCATGGTGGAAGTATTTCGATTAACTACTGCAATCCTAATACCAACCTGTTTAAATTTTCATCAGCGCCGGTTGAAGCAAAATCATCAAATGCTTTTTCTGTTACATGAATGATATGATCTTTTATAAATTTTGCGCCTTCTGTTGCACCATCAATCGGGTGTTTTATACAACATTCCCATTCCATTACAGCCCAGCCTTTAAAATTATATTGCGCCAGTTTACTGAACACAGATTTAAAATCAACCTGTCCATCGCCTAAAGAACGGAATCTTCCTGCACGATCTATCCAGCTTTGATAACCACCATAAACTCCCTGCTTTCCGGTTGGGTTAAACTCTGCATCTTTTACATGAAACATCTTTATGCGCTCATGATAATTATCTATGTATTCCAAATAATTTAAACACTGCAATACAAAATGAGAAGGGTCATACAACAAACATGCACGTGCATGATTATTTACTTTCTCCAAAAACATTTCATAACTCACTCCATCATGCAAGTCTTCGCCGGGATGAATTTCATAACAAACATCAACACCACATTCATCAAAATAATTTAAGATGGGAAGCCAGCGATTGGCAAGTTCAGTAAAACCTGTCTCAACCAAACCGGCAGGGCGTTGCGGCCAGGGATACATTGTATGCCATAACAATGCACCGCTGAAAGTTGCATGTGCATTTAATCCTAAATTCTGTGAAGCTTTTGCAGCATATTTTAATTGCTGCACTGCCCACTCTGTTCTTGCTTTAGGATTACTGCGCAGGTTTTCCGGTGCGAATCCATCAAACAAAACATCATAAGCAGGATGCACTGCAACCAATTGGCCTTGCAGATGTGTTGATAGTTCTGTTATTTCTACACCACACTCTTTCAGTGTTCCCTTTAATTCATCGCAATAGGTTTTGCTTTCTGCTGCCTTTTGTAAATTAATGCAACGTGCATCCCATGTTGGAATTTGTACACCAACAAAGCCGATGCTTTTTGCCCATTCGCAAATAGTTTTTAAATTATTGAACGGCGGCTCATCGCCCATAAACTGGGCAAGAAAAATTGCAGGACCTTTAAGTGTTGTCATATACCCTCCCAGCCTCCCTAAAGGGAGGAGTTTTAAGTTGTTGAATTTTTATAATTACTTACCGAATTTTGAGTTTGAGATTTTATTGTTGAAAGAACAAATTCTATTTCGCTTAAGACCTGTTTGTTTGTAAAACGAATTACTGTATAACCTTCATTCATTAAATTATTTTCTCGTTCTATATCGTATGTTTTTATTTCTTTCTTGTCATGAATATTTCCATCAACTTCAATTATTAATTTTAGTCTATGGCAGTAAAAATCTGCAACATAAATTCCCAGCGGATGTTGTCTTCGGAATTTTAATCCTTCAAAATTTGCTTTTAAATTGCTCCACAAAACCTTTTCAGCATGCGTCATATTTTTGCGCAAATCTTTTGCTAATTTAAACACCAGTGGATTTGCCTCATTAAACATTCCATCTTTTTTAAAAGGAGATTTCTTTTGTGTATTCATAATCGGCAAGTAAAATTCAGGAAAAAATTTTAAAGTATCACGTAGTTAAAAAGTCTCCCTTTAGGGAGATTTAGAGGGTTTTAATAATTCCCTGTAGCACCGCCGCCGCCGGAACTTCCGCCGCCAAAATCAAATCCTTTTTGTTTGGCGTTTGATTTGCCAAATACCTGTGCAATAATAACCGCTTCAGTATTCAATAATTCTTTTCTGTTGCGATTAGTATTTTCAAAACTGAAACCATGCTTTGGCGTGCGCAAATACTTTATTAAAGCATAACTTATTACAATGATTATAATACCCGCAATCAGCATATCAATTTCGGCGGGTAAAAATGTATAATAATATCTTATGGTAAGAATGGTTGCGATAAATAACGCAAATCCTGTCCTGATAAAAAGCAAATCTTTCTTTCTTATTCCATATATAAAATAAACTACAGGAATTAAAACTGTAAGTATCCAAAATATAACACCGAAGGCTGCAGGCATGTTTGCTGCAGCTGAAAACATTTTTTTGCCTCCTTCATTTATAACAAAATAATTCGCTGAGCAGTAGAATAAAATTATAGTAAGCAAACGAACAGCTTTACAACTGAAGTGATAGAAAAGTAATCTTTCATTCTTTGAGAACGCAGTTGTAATTAAATAAACAACTGCTGATAAAAGCATCAATATAAATGGTGCAACGGCTTCACCTATAACACCCGTTTTTTGGCAAATCAACAGAACGAATATATAAAGAGAGATAAAAGATAATATCGCCATAAAACCATCTGTAAAACGTATGCAAAGCCAAAGGCAAAATAATGCCATCACCGCGCTTGTTAAAATATCATTGTTTGCAAAATCTTCTGTGAAAAAAGCGGCGATTAAAAATATAATACTGCAGCACATCAATACATTATTTACGCCGGCATTATAATATTGCTTTGTGCTGATGAGTAACTCCAACGCTGTATAGTATGCAATACATAAAAACATGAACAATGCAACAAAAGCATAATCGTTTGATGCACCTGATATAAGCCAAACAAGCAAGCCTGAAAATAAAACAGCAACAATAGTTAGTAAGCCTAATGCAATGCGAATAAAAAAATTGGGTGTGTATAATGCAGAAGGATGCGCCTCTAATATCTTTTTATATGCTTCCGCATCTATACTTTGCGCTTCAAAAGCTTCTGATGCTTTTTGCTGCACGCGTTTATTGTATAGGTTATTATATTTATATGCTTGCATCCTGTTTGAGTTTTTTATTATAAAACATCAGCAACCTTATTAGTGCTATGCCTGAACCAATAAAATATATCGCACCAAGATAAACAGCACTTGTATCGGGAATGGCAAACAGTAAATCAATTATTACATAAGAAACAGCTATGTATGCATATAAGACTGTTATTACCAAAAAATAAAAAGCATTTTTTTTAACCGCATTGTTGAAGAACCAATAAGCAACTGCTATTATCGCAAGAAACCACACGAGATATATGTTATGATAATTGAACATGGCAGCAAGCAACGCAATGAAAAGAATATGTGCTCCAAAATTTTTGTACGTGAAAGTAAAATGTGCTTTTATATTTTTTTGCATAGTAATTATAGAAAAAACTATGAGTGCTGCGCCCAATAAAATACCTGAATAAATTAAACGCTCATCAGAAAAATTGTTTTGGTTTAAAATCTGTAATGGTGTAACCGTTATGCCAAGCCAAGCTGCAAGATTAGTAATAGCAATACTAAGCACTCCGATATGATCAAAATAATATGCACAGAAAAACAAAATAACCATTGGTATAAAAACAGCTAAGCCCCAGAGATTGCCAAACACATTGTATTGGTATTGCAGGTAGCCAACAAATGTGAGTAGAAGCAAACAACCCATCAACAGTATATAATCAAATAAGATGTTGGGTGATTCAACTTTTACGGGTGCATACTTATTTGCTTTTTTAAAACAGTAAACAAAACAGGCGAGGCAGGTTAAGCCAATACTAATAATGATTGCTGTATGACCAATGGTATCAATATTTTTATATACAAGAATACCCAACGCTGTTGTTGCAAGCAGAATGCCGAGGTACAGCAACATAAGTATATCCCAATGCACAGAAACAGGCTGTTGTTGCTGTAGTTTTATTTTATCAAGTTGCTGCCGTGTTATAAAATTTTGCTGATGCAGTTGTTCAAAAATATCCATGGCAGTTTTGCTTTAGTTGTAGCAAAGAATCAAAACTAATGTATTCTAAAAAAATGCCACTGCGTGGTGCAATGGCATTTTAAAAATTGTATTACATTGGATCTATACCACAAACTCCGTCCACTTTTTATCGCTTTGCCCTGAAGCCACTACCGTATCAATAAACGCCATGCCTCTTACACCTTCATCAACTTTAGGATAATCCATCATTGCTGCTGTTGGTTGTTCACCATTCATTTTTGCCATTATGCTTAAAGCAAAATTTCTATAGATATTAGCGAACGCTTCCAAATAACCTTCAGGATGCCCGCCCGGCGTTCTGCAATTATGTTTGGCAACATCACTTAAATAGGCCTGGCCTGCCCGATAAACTTCTGCAGGTTTATCAAGCCACTTTACCAACAAAGTATTTGGTTCCATCTGCGCCCATTCAATGCCGCCAAGCTCTCCGTAAATGCGGATCTTTAAAGCGTTCTCTTCTCCTGCTGCAACCTGGCTTGCCATTAAACAACCTGCAGCACCATTATCAAATTTTAGTAACACATTCCCATCATCATCTAATGCTCTTCCTTCAACCATAATATTAAGATCAGCGCAAAGCTTAGTAATTTTCAAGCCTGAAATATATTCTGCAAGATGCGCTGCGTGCGTACCAATGTCTCCCATTGCTCCGGCTTTGCCGCTGCGCTTGGGATCTGTTCTCCATGCTGCCTGTGCATTGCCTTCGCGTTCACTTAATTTACTTAACCAGCCTTGCGGGTATTCAACCCATATCTTTCTTATTTTTCCAAACAGGCCCTTTGCAAACATTGCCTTAGCCTGCTTCACCATTGGGTAACCGGAATATGTATGCGTTAAGCAAAGTGATAAACCTGTTTCCTGCACTTTCTTTTGTAATTGTTTCGCTTCATCCAACGTAAATGTCATTGGCTTTTCTACCACCACATTAAACCCATGTTCCAATGCTTTTACAGCAGGATCGAAATGCACAAAGTTTGGCGTAACGATGGTTACAAAATCTATGCGTTTATCTTCAGGCATCCTGCTTTCTTTATCGAACATCTCATCATAATTTGTATAAATTCTGTCTTGGGGAAGAAACAACATTTCACCTGATTCCTGCGCAATCTTTGCATCATGACTTAAATTGCCGCAGCACAATTCTATCAATCCGTCCATATTTAAAGCAAGGCGATGTACAGCGCCAATA
>JABDGW010000083.1 GCA_013285855.1 Bacteroidota bacterium | reverse complement strand
ATCTTAAATTTGTGAATGAAATCAATTTTACTTTCAGCATTTTGAGCTTCATGAACATTCGCACCTATCGAAGTTCCACTTTTTAAAAGCTGTTGTGCAATAACAAATTTTTTCTGCACTTGTAATAATTCAGCGTATTCAATAATAGCCAATGAAAACTCAATCGTTTTTTTAAGAATGATATTTTCAGTAGCTATCATTATCGAATTGTGTAATTGTCTAATTATTTGTAACTCCTCTGGCTCGGATGCACCACATCATAATGCAACTCTTCTTTATGTACTTCCCAATTGCCATCGTTTTTCATTTCCCATGCAGCTACATACATAAAATTATTATCATCGCGTAAAGCTTCGCCTTCTTCTGTTTGATATTCTTCTCTAAAATGTCCGCCGCAACTTTCATTGCGTTCTAATGCATCAATACACATTAATTCACCTAACTCAATAAAATCTGCAACACGACCCGCTTTATCTAATTCAAAATTCATTTCATTAATTGCGCCCGGAATTTTTACATTGCTCCAGAACTCTTTTTTCAATGCACGTATTTCTTCAATTGCTTCTTTTAAACCTTGCGCATTTCTCGCCATACCGCATTTATCCCACATAATTTTCCCGAGGCGTTTATGCAGGCTTTCAACGGTTTCAGTGCCTTTAATGTTTATTAATGTTTCCAATCTTTCCGCAACTGCTTTTTCTGTTTCTTCAAATGCCGGATGCGTTGTCGGAATTTCTTTTGTTCTTATTTCATCAGCCAAAAAATTTCCTATCGTATATGGAATCACAAAATAACCATCAGCCAAACCCTGCATCAATGCACTTGCACCTAAACGGTTGGCACCATGATCGCTGAAGTTTGCTTCACCCAAACAATATAAGCCTGGAACAGTTGTCTGCAATTCATAATCCACCCAAAGCCCGCCCATGGTATAATGCACCGCAGGATAAATGCGCATGGGAACTACATAAGGATTTTCACCGGTGATCTTTTCATACATGTCGAAAAGATTACCATATTTTTCTTTCACTACTTCATCACCCAATCTCTTTATTTCTTCGGAAGAGGGATTTTCAAGATTGTGTTTGCTGGCTTCGATCTTTCCATATCTTTTAATAGCATCAGCATAATCAAGATACACAGCCTGTTTTGATGAGCCAACTCCATAACCTGCATCGCATCTTTCTTTGGCTGCACGACTTGCTACATCTCTTGGAACAAGGTTACCAAAAGCCGGGTATCTTCTTTCTAAATAATAATCTCTTTCTTCTTCAGGTATTTCGTTCGGCGGTCTGTTATCGCCTTGTTTTTTCGGCACCCAAATACGTCCATCATTACGCAGGCTTTCACTCATCAATGTAAGTTTGCTTTGGTACTCGCCACTTACAGGAATGCATGTTGGATGAATTTGTGTAAAGCATGGATTACCAAAGTATGCGCCCTTTTTATGTGCTTTCCATGCGGCCGTAACGTTGCAACCCATCGCGTTTGTTGAAAGATAAAATACGTTGCCATAACCGCCAGTACATAACAACACTGCATGGCCAAAAAATCTTTCTAATTCTCCTGTTATAAGATTGCGGCAAATAATACCGCGGGCCTTTCCATCAATCACCACCACATCAAGCATTTCGTGGCGCGTGTACATTTTTACATTGCCTAAAGCAACCTGTCTTTCTAAAGCCTGGTAAGCACCGATCAATAATTGCTGGCCTGTTTGTCCGGCTGCATAAAATGTTCTTTGTACTTGTGTTCCGCCAAAACTTCTGTTGCTTAATAAACCGCCATATTCTCTTGCAAACGGAACACCCTGCGCCACGCATTGATCAATAATGTTTGTACTTACTTCTGCCAACCGATGTACATTGCCTTCCCTTGACCGATAATCGCCGCCCTTAATGGTATCATAAAATAAACGGAAAACACTGTCGCCATCATTCTGATAATTCTTTGCTGCGTTAATACCACCTTGCGCGGCAATAGAATGTGCACGGCGGGGAGAATCCTGGAAGCAATATGCTTTTACTTTATAACCCAACTCCGCTAAAGATGCAGCAGCAGAAGCACCGGCTAAACCAGTACCTACAACAATTATCTCCAGCTTACGCTTATTGGTTGGATTTACCAGCTTGCAATGGCCTTTATAATCCGTCCACTTATCGTTTAACTTTCCTTCCGGAATTTTTGCATCAAGCATAAATCAAGTTTCAATGTTTACAAGTTTCAAGGTTTCAAAGTTGCTTGCTTTCTGATAGCTCGTAACTCAAAGCTTACGGCTCGCGGCTTTCTATTTCACCCAACCCATATAAAAACTTATCGGCATCATAGCAAATGCCAGCGGCACAATAATAGAAAAAGCATAACCGGCCCATCTTATCAAAATCAAATATCTTTTATTATAAACGCCCATTGTTTTAAATGCACTGTAGAAACCATGCATTAAATGATACGCTAAAGAAATGCATCCAATAACATATACAATCACAATCCATAATTCCTGGAATCTTACCTGCATTAATGAATAAAGATTGTGTACCACTTTTCCGCCGGTTAATGTTACTTCGGGCATCTTACTAAAGCGTGATGGAATCCAGAAATCAATAAGATGAATTATTAAAAACAATAAAACTAATGTGCCAAGCAAACCCATGCTGCGACTGTACCACCGGCTTCCGCGGTTTCCATAATTTATTGCATAACCAACATTGCGTTTTGTGCGGTTCTCTGCTTCCAGCACAAAACCCTGAACAATATGCAGCAGAAAAAAAGCAAACAAACCCCACTCAATAACCCTGGGAACAATATTGGCGCCCAGAAAATTTGCAGCGCGGTTAAAAATTTCTCCGCCATCATTAGCCCAAATACAGGCATTTACTGAAACATGAACAATTAAAAAAAGAATAAGAAAAATTCCCGTTAAAGCCATTGTTATTTTTTGCCCTATCGAAGAAGTGAAGACTTGTTTCCACGTCATATTTGTGCAAGATTAATTGAAAGGAAAGATTCGCTTCAAAATTAAAGCACGATTGCCAGACGGATGAAATAAAATATTTTTATATGAGCTTAAAGCGTTGTACAAATTCAAAAATTGCATACAAAAAGTATTCGGGATTTAGCGTTCAAACTTTGTGAGCTTGAGTTTAAGTATTTAGAAAAGTAATTTAAATAAAAACAATGCAATTATTAAAAACAGTGAAAATATTGGTGCATAAATAAATAATCTTTGACTTGTGAACATTCTAACAGACATAATAATAGACAATATAATGATAATTGAAATAATGCTATAAGGTAGGATAACATCAGAAGTTGCGTAATATGTCAGCATATAAATTAGAAGAGAATTTACACCAAGTGTAGCTGGAAAAATGAATCCTTCCAGGAATTCTTTCAATGCTTTCATTCTTTCAATATTTGTTTTCAAGTAAAATCAGTCAACTTAATCAAAACTATTTCTAAAATTAAATTTTCAATACTTTTTTAATTTTCCTTTCATCTAAAAAATATTATATAAAACTACAGTTGTTTAATTTTGTAGTATGCGCAGGTTACTGAATATTCTCTGGAACAGTTTTAAAATGAGTTTGCAGGAGCTTAAGAATAATAAGCTGCGCAGTGCACTTTCTTTAATTGGAGTGGCGTTTGGAATTTTTTGCATCATTAGCGTGCTTGCAACAGTGAATAGTCTGGAATATAAAATTCAAAATGATATTGCTGCACTGGGCACCAGTACAATTTATGTTGACAAATGGCAATATGGTGCCGGAGATGGTGGTGATTATCCCTGGTGGAAATTTGTGAACAGGCCGGAACCAAAATACGAGGATGTAAAATATATAAAAGAACGGAGTTCACTGGCAGAGAATGTTGCTTATTTTACATCAGAGGGCACAACACTGGATTATAAAAATTCTGAAATGCAGAATGTGAATGTGTATGGAATAAGCAATGAATATAACAAGATTCAAAACATTGATATTACAGCAGGCAGGTATTTTACTGAAGCAGAATTTATACGTGGTAATGCCGTTGCCGTTTTAGGTTATGAAAATGCAGTACAATTATTTGGTACACCTGAACGCGCAATTGGTAAATCTGTTTCATTTGATAAACACAACGCAATTATAATTGGCGTAGTTGCCAAACAGGGGCAGAGCTTTGGACCGGGTTTTGATTTTGATCAGTCAATTTTTCTCACTTATTATTTTTATGCAAGTATTTATAATGTAACCGGCGGTTACAATCAGCATTTTATAATGGTTAAAGCTAAACCCAATATTTCGTCAGCAGCTTTAAGCGATGAACTGGAAGGAGTAATGCGGCAAATAAGAAAGCTAAGCCCGAAGCAGGAAGATAATTTTGCATTGAATGATATAAATTTTATGGCGCAGGCGGTAAGCGGATTTTTTGGAACTGTTAATATTGGCGGATGGGCAATTGCCGGTTTAAGTTTGATTGTTGGTGCATTTGGTGTAGCGAATATTATGTTTGTTACAGTACGCGAACGTACGGGCCAGATTGGTTTAAAGAAAGCGATCGGCGCAAAAAGCAGAACAATATTGTTAGAATTTTTATTAGAAAGCGCATTCCTTTGCGTAATCGGCGGCTTGATAGGTTTGCTGATGGTGTGGGGACTTGCAGCAATACTCAGCGCCATTCTTCCTTTTGCAATAGTTATATCAGGTAAAATAATTTTACTTGCATTTTCAATTTGTGTAATACTTGGAATTCTTTCAGGAATAATTCCTGCAACAATTGCTGCTCGTATGAACCCTGTTGATGCAATTAGAAGTAAGTAAAAAACCCTCCAAACCTCCCTGAAGGGAGGCTTTTAACCTTATCATACTTTATACTTCGTTTATTTTTGCAGTGTGAATAATGAAGAAACTTTAGAGCAGCCACGGGTTTATAGCTCCACCTTTAGGGCGCAGAGTGGGTCTATTCTCGCCATAGAATCTTCCTGCGATGAAACCTCAGCATCTGTTTGTATTGATGGAAAAATTCTTTCCAACATTATCGCCAATCAAACTATACATGAGCAATACGGAGGTGTGGTTCCTGAATTAGCAAGTCGTGCTCACATACAAAACATTGTTCCTGTTGTTGATGCTGCGGTAAAAAAGGCTAATGAACAAGTTAAGGATTCACATCTCTCATCTCACATTTCACCTCTCACTATTCATGATATTGATGCTATCGCTTTCACTCAATCTCCTGGTTTAATCGGAAGTTTACTGGTTGGTGCGCAGTTCGCAAAATCATTATCACTTGCTTTAGATAAACCTCTAATAGCAGTACATCACATGCAGGCGCATGTATTGGCAAATTTGATTGCAGATCAAAAACCAACATTTCCTTTTTTATGTTTAACAATAAGCGGCGGTCATACGCAAATTGTAATTGCACATGCACCATTAAATTTAGAAGTTATTGGTGAAACCATTGATGATGCTGCCGGTGAGGCATTTGATAAGACTGCAAAGATGCTTGGCTTGCCCTATCCCGGTGGCCCATTAATTGATAAATATGCACAAAACGGAAATGCAAAAGCTTTCAAATTTGCAGAGCCGCAAATTCCAGGTTTAAATTTTTCTTTCAGCGGGTTAAAAACTTCGGTGCTATATTTTTTGCGGGATGAGAAATTAAAAGATGAAAATTTCATTGAAAAAAATATTAATGATCTCTGTGCTTCTGTTCAATTTACAATTATAAATATCTTAATGAAGAAACTTAAAAAAGCAACAGAGCAAACAGGCATTAAACAGGTTTGCATTGCAGGCGGCGTAAGCGCAAACAGCGGCTTGCGCATTGCATTAAAAGAGCATGGAGAGAAATATAACTGGCAAACTTTTATTCCCGCTTTTGAGTATTGCACTGATAATGCAGCGATGATAGCTATTACTGCCTATTATAAATTTCTTGCAAAAGATTTTGCTGATTTAAGTGTGAGTCCATCGGCGAGGGCAGAATGGTAAATCATTGAGTAAGCGCCGGAATTTTTCCCCATGAATTTTTTTGTATTATTTGTTCAGAAGAATTTGCAACAGGTTTATTATTTGAAAATTCATGTGCTCCAATATCAATAATTTTTATTTTTCTCCTGTTATCGAAAAAATCTTTTTTCCCAAACGCTCCCAGCTTATCATCTATAACAGCACCGCTGTCTCCTGCATCTATTGCGGGTGAGTTTTTTTGGATATGAAGATCAGGGTCTTTAACCCTGTTACCGGAAACTCCTTCTTTTACAAAAAGCGGATCGTTATAAATTGATTGCTTATCAAAACCTGAGCTGTTTGCTAACTGGTAATTCTGCCACGATGAATAATGATTTCCGGAATAAGAAAATTGAAGCCCGCTTCCATCTTCTGAACCTTTGTTGAAATAAAGATTATGGTTAAGCTTAACATTCACAAGCGTTGAAATACCATCGGTTGAAAGCATTGAAGTATTTTTATTTCCTGGCCGTGCATAAAAAATATTGTCTTCAATAATTACGTCTTCCATGTTATCCAATACCAGTTCAGACCACGGAACAATTTTTCTGCTTTCATTAAGTGTATCACCATCTCTGTATCCACCGCGATTATTATAGAAGCTTGTATTATTTGCAATAAGCGCATTTCGCATTAATCCTTTGTATGCACCAATTTTAAGACCAACAGAACGGCAATCGTAAATAATATTATTTCGTACAGTAATATTTTCTGTTTCATAATCAATCTCAGAAGGATTGTTTTCTGCACTTATTTCAATACCGTAATCTCCATTGTAAATTAAGTTTTGCTCTATCAAAATATCTTTGCCGCCATCTACATAAATGCTGCCCGCTTCAGCATAAGGCGATTGATTATTCCAAAGCGTATTTTTTGCAATTGTTCCATTCCTTGCCTGGTCAATATGTACATTTGAATTTTCACCTTCAAAACCTATAGCATCAATTGCTATATTACTGTTATCGTGTAATTTATTATTAGTGATAGTAAAGCCATCAATATTAGCATCCATAGAAAGCACTTCGCTTTGCCCTGTTATATTATTCATAAACTCGCAATCGTGAATATTTAAATTTTGTATTGGGTTAGAAGAACGCCCATAAGCAATCAGCGGTTGTGCATCCTGCCTTGCAGTTGGTTTTTTGTTTGCATCGCTACTCCAATTAATATTTGTGAATACACAATTTTTAATTTCAATGTTTTTTGTTATTGCATCACTTGAGGATTCAATTAAAATACCAATGCAAAAATTTTTCGCATTATCTCTTGTAATATAAAATCCATCAATAATAATATTTCTGATATTGCTGATCGTTAAAACAGCGGCTGCAGTTTCATCATCAGATTTTAGATAAACCTTGCCGTTGCCCCGTTGTTTAAGCACAACCGGCGCTTCAACCGTACCTGAATTTTTCCAGGTAAGATTTTGTTTATAAATTCCTGCACTTACTAAAATGCTATCTCCTGGTTTTGCTGAATCTAATGCTTTCTGAATAGTTTTAAAAGCAGCATGTAAAGTATGACCGTTATTTAAATCATCGCCTGTGGTACTTACATAAATATTTTCTGCATTTGCTGTATGCAGAAAAATACATACAATTAAAAAAGAGCAACCTGTATGCTTAAAAAAATTTTTATACATAAGCCGGAGTTATTATTCTATCTTTTCATACACTCATCAAAACAATTGCCTGAATGTTATAAAGCTTGTATTATTTTGTAAACGTTCAAAGGAAGTTTAAAATTTTTATACATGCAATTAACGGGCGGTTATCCTTTCTGGCTTATACGTGATGGTTTATTAAATTCTTATCCAAAACTTTTAAACAATACTGAAACAAATACAGTAATTATCGGTGGCGGAATTTCAGGCGCATTAACTGCGTACTATTTAATTAATGCAGGTATTGAATGTATTTTAGTTGATGGCAGAACAATTGGATTAGGCAGCACTTCTGCAAGCACATCATTGTTGCAATACGAATTAGATGTGCCACTACATCTATTAAAAAAGAAAGTTGGAAATGAAAATGCAGAAAGAGCTTATCAACTTTGCGGAAATGCAATTGATACAATTATTGATATAATGAATGATGTCGGCTTTACAGATTATCAAAAAGCAAAAAGCTTATTTTTTTCAATGCATCGTTCAGAAAAGAAATTTATGCAGCAAGAATTTGTTGCAAGAAAAGAGGCTGGCTTTGAAGTTTTATTATTAGATGAAAAGGATTTAAAAAATGAATATACCTTGGAAGCTCAATATGCAATTCTTTCACAAAAAGGTTGCGTTATTGATGTTTATAGTTTAACGCATGCGCTACTTCAGCATAGTATAAAAAAAGGGTTACAGGTTTTTGACAGAACAAGTGTTGAAGACATACGTTATGGAAAACGCCCGGTAATAAAAACAGCAGATGGTTTTATTATCAACGCAAAAAATATTATAAATGCAACAGGTTATGAAGTTGTAAATTTTATACCGAAAGGCATAGTAAATTTTGATTGCACATACGCTGTTGTTTCGGAACAGGCGCCGGAACAAAAACCTTTTTGGAAAAACAATATTATGATGTGGAATACTGATGATCCTTATTTATACATGCGGCTTACAAAAGATAACCGCATAATTATTGGCGGCAGAGATGAACGTTTTAGTAATTCATTTACACGTCAGGCAATGCTTGAAAAAAAATCAAAGCAACTGCAAAAAGATTTTAATAAAGTATTACCGCATATTCAATTTAAAGAAGAATTTACATGGAGTGGAACATTTGGTAAAACAAAAGATTCGCTGCCTTATATCGGTGTATATAAAAAAACTCCCAATACTTATTATGCCTTAGGTTTTGGTGGCAACGGCATAACGTTTAGTATAATAGCTGCAGAAATTATACGTGACATTTTGTGCGAAAAATCAAACCCTGATGTAAAACTTTTTTCTTTTGACAGATAAGTTTGGTACAATCCCAATTTACAAGAATGGTAGTCAACTTCAATCTTTAATATTTTATATTGCACGCTTTTAATCTTATTGTTTTCTTACCATCAATTAAACCAATACAACGACAATGAAAAAATTTTTAGCTTTTAGTACAATTATTTTTGCGATACAAACTTCTCTTTTTGCACAAGAGAAAAAAGAAATTTTACCTGCCTCAAAAATTGATAACACTTTGGACAGTGCTGTTGTGAATTACAAAAAACAACAACGTTCAATAACATACGGCTCTGTTAATGTTGAAGGTAAAACGATAAATTACCAGGCTGTAGCCGGGAGTTCAGTTTTTAAAAATGCCCAGGATACACCGCTTATCAGTATATCTTATGTTGCTTATTTTAAAAGAGATGAAGACCTCGCACAACGCCCGGTAACTTTTATTTATAATGGTGGTCCCGGCAGTGCAACTATTTGGTTACACATGGGTGCATGGGGGCCGCAACGCGTTTTTCTTGCTGATACTTCAAGAACAAAAGCGCCATACAAAACAGTTAATAATGATTATAGTTTATTAGATGCCAGTGATCTTGTTTTTATTGATGCACCGGGAACGGGTTTTGGCCAGGTGATCACAAAAGATTTAGGAGGTGCAGGAAACAATAAAGATTTTTTTGGTATTGATCAGGATGGCGAAGCTTTTGCTTCGTTCATTACAAAATTTCTATCTGATTATAACAGGTGGAATTCTCCAAAATATTTATTTGGTGAAAGCTATGGTACTTTCCGTTCTGCGGTTGTTGCGAATCTTCTTTCTAACAGAGGCGTTGGATTGAATGGCGTTATTCTTTTATCGCAGTTATTGAATTACGGAAACATGACGGAGATGACAACAGAAAACCCTGGCGATGGTTTGCCTTTTGAATTGATATTACCATCTTATGCAGCAACAGCATGGTATCATCATAAAATACCAAATCAAACTGCACAGCTTGAACCATTCTTAGCTGAAGTAGAAAATTTTGCAATGAATGAATATGCTGCTGCCCTGAACAAAGGTGCAGCATTAGATGTCGCTTCATTCAATCAAATTGCAGATAAGCTGCATCAATATACAGGTCTTCCTGTTGATTATATCAAGAAGGCAAATCTTCGAATTATCGGGCCTCAATTTGAACAAACATTATTGGGTGATTCAAGTAAAATTACCGGTCGCCTGGATGCACGTTTTTCAGGTGCTGCCATTGATCCTTTAAGCGAGTATGCACAATATGATCCGATGGATTCTTATATTGATGCTGCGTTCACAGCAACATTTAATAACTATGTACGCACTACTTTGAAATATGGAATTGGAATGAATTATAAAACATATGGCAATGTAAATCCGTGGGATTTTAAACGCCAGGGTTATGTGGGTTTTCCAAATGTTATTAATGATTTAGCACAGGCAATGATCTATAATCCTGACATGAAAGTGATGTTGAACATGGGTTATTTTGATTTAGGAACACCTTATTTTGAAGGCGTTTATGAAATGCAGCATTTGCCAATTCCTGCAGTATTGCAAAAGAATATTGAGTTTGCAAAATATTATTCAGGCCACATGGTTTATTTGCATCCTGAATCATTAAAATTGCTGCATGATAATGTAGCGAAGTTTATCAACTCATCTCATTGATTATAACCACTTTGCCGGCATCTTAATTTAGCTAATTATGGTGCCCGTTTGTATTTCCGAATTAGTAATCCGTGGTATCGGAAACCATTTTCCGTGGCATCAAAAATCATTTCCGTGGTATCGAAAATCATTTCCGTGGTATCGAAAACCATTTCCGTGGCATCGAAAATCATTTCCGTGGTATCGAAAACCATTTCCGTGGTATCGGAAATCATTTCCGTGGTATCAAAAACCATTTCCGTGGCATCGGAATCGATAAACCGATGTATCGAAATGAGTTCAATCATCTTCTCCGCAATCATTTCTTACTTTTGCAACCCATTTCAGATTTCGATTTGAAATTGGGATATTGACTTTTTACTTTTGAATGCTAATTTATTTATGATAAATATTACGTTACCGGATGGTGCTGTAAGGCAATATGAAAATGGCGCTACCGCGCTGGATGTTGCAAAATCAATCAGCGAAGGTTTGGCAAGAAAAGTTATTGCAGCAAATGTGAATGGAAAAACGTGGGATGCAACGCGACCAA
>JABDGW010000082.1 GCA_013285855.1 Bacteroidota bacterium | reverse complement strand
TATTACGATGCACTAGCAGCATGGAGCCGGTAAACATGATGAATTTTCTGTAAAGCATAATCTCGTATCAAAATATGCTAAAGCTTTGTCACAAAAACCGCTTGAAGAAATACAATCTTGTTGTGTTCCCGGCTGCTGTAATTAATCTCCTATGAAAAAGATTTTAGTTCTCTGCACAGGCAATAGTTGCCGCAGCCAAATAGCCAAAGGTTATTTAAAACATTTCGCGGAGGATAAAGCACAAGTGTATAGCGCAGGTGTTGAAACGCATGGAGTAAATACAAGAGCAATAGAAATAATGAAAGAAGATGGCATTGACATATCGCATCATACTTCAAACAATGTAAATGAATACCGCAATGTTGATTTTGATTTTGTGATTACGGTTTGCGATAATGCAAAAGAGCGATGTCCTGTATTTCCTTCAAAAGCAAAAAAGTTTCATCAGGATTTTCCCAATCCTGCAAAAGCAACAGGAACCGAAGAAGAAATTATGCAGCAATTCAGGAATGTTAGAAATGAGATAAAACAATATGCCAAAACATTTATACAACAAAACCTGTAAGCTATCTTTGCAACAGCAACATGCAAAAAGCAGCACTCATATTTTTAGTTGTTGTATTGAATCATTCAAAAAAACCTGCCATTCTTTTATTGTTGCTTCACTGTTTTGCTTAATAGCATTTACATCTATATAAAATAATCTTCCTGTTGGTATATCACCAAATAAAAATTTTCCTTTTAACTGCGGAATTTTATGACCTGTATATTCAAATCCGCCGCAAATTGCTTTGCCTTCATCGTGATCATACATGGCAACGGGGTATGTAATTCCATTGGCAGTATCATCTGCAGGCAATGGGTAAACTTTATTCAGATCGCCATAAGGATGCAATGCAAATCTTCCTTCACGTATTGGCCAGCCATAATCATTTCCTTTTTTTACAAGATCAATTGATTCAATATTACCATGACCAATATTGCAAACGATCATTTGTCCTGTTGTTGTCCAGGTAATGCGGTGTGGATTTCTAAAACCATAGGCATAAATTTCACCAATATCATCTTTATTATTTGTAAACGGATTGCCTGCAGGTATTCCATATTTTCCATTCATACTATTGTTGCCGGAAGGATCAATGCGCAAAATTGTTCCCCAAATTTTTTGCCGACTATTTGCAAGAAAAGCATAACCATTTTCAGCACAGCCTCCATCACCAATACCAATGTATAATAATCCATAATCTTCATCACCATTTTTTGCATTTCGGTTGAAACAAATTTCCTGCACACCATGAATACCACTCACCATATTTACCCTTAATAATTCACGGCTCGTGCCTTTAAATATTGCCGCGGTTGGATCGTCGGCTTTCCATTCTGTCAACACCCATTGTAATGTTGTTTTTATTGAATCAGCATAAGCAAAATCTGGCTTCGCAGCATTCGGTTTTTCTGTATGCGTTGTATAAAACAAACCATTCTTTGTAAACTGCGGATGAAAAGCAAAACTTCCAAAACCTGTCGCCAGGCCAGGCTGATTTATAAAGTTGGGTTTAAATTTCGCCATGTCTAAATAAACATGTGCTCTGTTATTTTCAAGTTCATATAATTTACCGCGTAGGTCAACAATAAATAATTTTTTACTGTTGGGTTGATAGCCCAGTTGAGTAATTCTTGCCAATGGTGTTTTACCGCTATCGCTTGATGCAGGAATTTGAATAATGGGTTGTATTGAAACAACAAGATTTGAAAGCTGTATTTTTTGAGGTAAGGGATCATGGATTGCGTTAGAAGTGTCATCCTTAATCTTTTGTTCGGTATGTGTGTTTAAAAAAGCAATGATGTTGTTAATATCGCTGTCATTTAAAGTATTGAATAAAGGCATTGTTGTTTTGTATTGATGATACAATGCCACCGCATGTTTATCATTTGAATTAATAACTGCCTGCGCATTTTTTATAAAACTATGTATCCATTCTGCAGATTCAGTTTTCGTAATATTTGATAACTGCGGGCCAATATCATTCTGCCTGAAGTTGTGACAACCACTGCAATAAGTAGTAAAAGTGGTTTCACCCGCAGCAATTTTTGACGGCTCAGTTGAAATAGAGTTTTTACTTGAATAAGAGGTGCATGAATAAAAAATTGTTGCAAAAAGAAAAGCTGTTAAATTATATGCGTTAATTTTTTGCATGCTTATAAAACTGAAACATTATTGAATGTTTGCAAGCGATAAAAATAATAGTTTTAAAAATTCAACTAATTTAAATTAAACCGAAAATTATGCTGCTATTAATGCACCATCCAGCGAAGCGAAAAAAGGAGGAAACAATACTATGTAGTAAGATGATCGCCAAACGATTATTTTAATACATGTTCTGCAACTTTACATTCCCTTTTTTAGCGGGCTTTTTTTCCATCAGTTAGTAAGCATTTTTTTTAACTAATAAACTCTTATCTATAATGTGCGTATTAATTAGTAAATGAAGGCGAAAATGCATTCCTTAAATTCCTACTAAATTTATAGGCAATATGGATTTTAATCCTTTATTTTGAAACTGATTTTTAATAATTACCACCAAAAATCAACGTCATGGTTTCCAAGCTCAGTTCTGATGAGGTACTTAGTTTCCTCATTCTTGTAAGTATAATCCTTATTACAGCCCGTATTTTAGGAGAGATTTTTCGCAAATTCAAACAACCTGCAGTAATAGGAGAAATACTGGCGGGCATAATATTAGGTCCTTCTTTATTGGGTACTCTGTTTCCACATTTATTTGCAACAATTTTCACTTCTCAGAATGGAGTTCCATATAAGGCATTTGACGGATTGGCTCAAATCGGCATTATTCTGTTTATGTTTATAGCCGGCTTTGAAGTTGATTTAAAACAAATACGTAAACAGGGCAAGCAGGCTGCTTCTATCAGCCTTATGGGTTTACTGTTTCCTTTTACGTTGGGTTTTCTTACGGTTTGGTTTTTTTATGACAGGATATTTTCAACCGCATCTACACACCTTGTTATACCTGCCATGTTTTTTGGAACGGCTTTATCAATAACGGCGCTTTCTGTGTGCGCTAAATTGTTGCTTGATCTTAATCTTCTTCGTACCAAGATTGGCAATCTTGTGCTTACAGCGGCAATGATTGATGATTTTTTAGGATGGATCCTTTTTTCCATCATCATTCAAATGATGGGTAAATCAGGAGGAGCATTCACCTCTATTATGATGGTGCTTGGTTTTACAGCTTTTATTCTTACAATAGGCAGATGGATGGTAGATAAGATATTTTTGATCGCCAATAAATTTTTATCAATAGGCGGCCTTATTACCATTGCGGTATGCCTTTGCCTTTTAAGTGCAGTAATTACTGAATATCTGGGAGTTCGTGGAATATTCGGCGCCTTTCTTATGGGTGTAGCCATTGGTGATTCAAAGCATTTTCCTGAAAGACTTCAAAATATTCTGCATCAGTTTGTAGTAAATATTATTGCTCCATTATTCTTTGTTTCAATAGGGCTAAGAGTAAATTTTGTTACAAACTTCAATCTTGAAATTGTTGTAATTATTTTATTGATAGCATGCGTTGCAAAACTTGTAGGTGCAGGGATTGGGGCACGTATGAGCGGTTTAGGTAAAAATGAATCTTATGCTGTTGCTTTTGGTATGAATGCACGTGGCTCACAGGAAATCGTTTTGGG
Organism: Bacteroidota bacterium; assembly: GCA_013285855.1. Taxonomy (GTDB): domain Bacteria; phylum Bacteroidota; class Bacteroidia; order Chitinophagales; family Chitinophagaceae; genus Parafilimonas. The sequence goes on along the minus strand of JABDGW010000082.1, from coordinate 7,677 downwards.
CAGTTTAGCGCTTCAGGCAAAAATAATTGATGAACCTATCTTTGTAGGTTTGGTTGTTATGACGGTAGTCACTATTCTAATAGCCGGCCCGTTAATGAAATATTATTTAAACAAGCATGATGTGGCGGTTGAAAAAAGCTTGGCAAAGCCTTCGGTTTCTGTAATTACACAGCAGGAAATTTCTGCAATTAAAGTTAATCTTTAAATAACTTTTGGCTGAAAAACTGTAGGCCTTTATCTTTGCGCTCCTTAAAACAAATACGGCAAAATCCGTATAAATAAATTAATTATGAAAAAAGATATTCATCCAAAAAGTTATAAGCAGGTTGTGTTCAGGGATATGAGTAACGGACATTCTTTTTTAAGCCGTTCTACAGCTTCTTCTAAAGAAATGGTACAGTGGGAAGATGGCAATGAATACCCATTAATTAAATTGGAAATTTCAAATACTTCGCATCCTTTTTATACAGGAAAAAACATGCTGGTAGATACAGCCGGGCGTATTGATAAATTCCGCAAACGTTACGCGAAAAAAGAACCAGTTACTGAAACAGAAACTAAATAATTTAATCCCTCCGGTTTCGGGGGGATTTTTGTTAATAACAAGTTTTTGCAACTTCATCGTCAAAACAAAGAATTGTTTTCTTTGCAAAGCAAGCATCTATGAGCCAGACTACTTCTTATCCAAAAGAAAAAATTAATATTCTTTTTCTTGAAAATATCAGTGATAAAGCCCTTGATTTATTTAAGCAAAATGGCTACGTTAATATAAAAAAAATTGGTGGTGCTTTATCTGAAGAAGAATTAATAAAGCAAATAAAAGAAGTGCACCTGTTGGGTATCCGCTCTAAAACACAGATCACTTCAAAAGTGCTGGATGCTGCGAAAAAATTACAGGCCATAGGTTGTTTTTGCATTGGTGTAAACCAGGTTGATTTAAAAGCAGCAACTCAACATGGTGTAACAGTTTTTAATGCCCCTTATAGCAATACGCGCAGTGTTGCAGAATTAATAATTGGTTTAAGCATTATGCTTATCCGCCGCATACCTGATAAAAATAAAGCAGCCCATGAAGGTATTTGGATGAAAGAATCAAAAGGTAGTTATGAGCTTCGCGGTAAAACTTTAGGTATAATTGGTTATGGAAATATTGGCTCACAGGTAAGTGTGCTTGCAGAAGGTTTGGGTATGAAAGTAATTTTTTATGATGTGGAAACAAAGCTTCCATTAGGCAACGCCCATGCTGCAAATAGTTTAAAAGATATTCTTGCCCAATCTGATATTGTTTCGCTGCATGTTCCTGAAACGGAGCAAACGAAAAACCTCATCAATAAAAATAATATTAAGCATTTTAAAAAAGGAGCCATTCTTATTAATTATGCAAGAGGTGAAGTGGTTGAATTGACTGCTTTGGCAAAGGCTTTACAGGAAGGTTTATTAAGCGGCGCAGCAATAGATGTTTACCCAACAGAACCCGAAAAAAGCGGCGACAAATTTATTACGCCACTACAGGGTTTATCAAACGTAATTCTTACCCCGCATATTGGCGGCTCCACTGAAGAAGCACAGCAGAATATTGGTGAAGATGTAAGCGTTAAGTTGTTTAATTATCTTGAAAAAGGCATTACCAATGGCTCACATACAGTACCTGCAATAGCGCTTCCGCCTGTTGAGCGTGCACACAGAATTCTGCACATTCACAATAATGTACCTGGTGTATTGAGTGCAATCAATACGCAACTTTCCAATCATAACATAAATATTGTTGGACAGTATTTAAAAACCAATGATGAAATTGGTTATGTGGTGCTTGATGTGGATAAGCAACTCTCAAAACAGGCTTTGGAATTATTGAAAGATGTAAAGGGAACAATTAAGGTTAGGATGTTGTATTAATTTAAGTCAAATACTTAAGGCAGCTTTCATATTTTTGATTTCATCTTCATCAACAGAAATATTCTGCAACGGTTCCTTCATGTTTTCATTTATAAATTCCATTACAGAACTAATATTTTTTCTTGCTGATGAGTGCAGCTCTTTTGCACCCGTATAATCAGCAATTGCTTTTATATTGTTACTTCTTATCCCGCTTCCCGGCATAATAATAATTCTGTCGTCAGCTTGTTCAATTAATTGTTTAATCAGGTCTTTTCCATCAAATGCATTCGGCACTTGCCCGCTTGTAAGTATGCGCTGGCAACCGCAATCAATAATATCTTCCAATGATTGAAATGCATCTTTGGTTCTGTCAAATGCACGGTGAAATGTTACTTCTAAAGGATAAGCCAATTCAACTAATCGCTTTGTTCGTTCTTTATCAACAGTTGCATCTTTATTTAATAAGCCGATAACAATTCCTTCAAAACCTAATTGTTTGCATAAGAGAATATCTTTTTGCATTACCGCAAATTCTTCATCAGTATAAATGAAATCTCCGCCTCTTGCACGTATGATTGGAAATACAGGAATTGAAATTTTTTCTCTTACTGTTTTTAATGTTCCGTAAGAAGGAGTTGTACCGCCATCGGCAGGATTTTCGCAAAGCTCTATTCTATTTGCGCCGGCATTAACACCAAGCAATGCAGACTGAATATTAAAAACTGCAATTTCAAGTAACATAAAATTTAATTGTTTTTTCCAGGTGCCTGCAGAAAATACTTTCCATCAATCAATTCATTATAATCATCCGCATAGCAAACAGCATAATTGAACTCGCTTTGAATGGCATAGGCGCCGTAATTACCGTTTTTATCAATTGCAATAAAAGCAACCTGTATGTTTTTTAATTCCTGTTGTGTATGCCGCTTCATAATTTTTTCTACAGCGAGCTTGCAAGCATCTTCGGGCATAATGCCGTGACGCATGGCTTCAACAACCATGTGCGTTCCGCAGATCTTTATAACTTCTTCACCAACTCCTGTTGCAGCAGCAGCACCAACTTCATTATCGGCAAATAGTCCTGCACCAATAATTGGTGAGTCGCCGACACGTCCATGCATTTTAAAAGCAAGACCGCTGGTAGTGCAACTGCCGCTTAAGTTTCCATGCGCATCCAATGCAACCATCCCAATTGTATCGTGGTTTAAAATTCCGTTGTTTAAGCGGGCAGGCGCAAAAGCATTCTGACCTTTTGTGTTTTCAATATTTATAACCGGTTTATATTCTGATTTTTTCAGCCATTCCTTATAAGCTGCCTGCGCTTCATCGCTCAATTTTTCTGGTTCAAGCACAAAGCCCTGTTCTACGGCAAATTGTTGTGCACCATTTCCTGCCAGCATTACGTGGGGTGTTTTTTCCATAACACGGCGTGCAACAGAAATGGGATGTTTTATTCTTTCAAGAAATGCAACGCTGCCTGCATTGCCAAACTCATCCATAATGCATGCATCCAGTGTTACATGCCCGTCGCGATCAGGATAAGCATTTAACCCAACACAGCAATTTACTTTTTCAGCCTCCGTTACCATTACTCCAGCTTCAACCGCGTCCAAAGCGCGGCCATTCTTTTTTAGAATTTCCCATGCGGCTTTGTTTGCATTTACACCAACATCCCATGTAGAAACCACCAAAGGTTTTTTGCCAGGGATAAATTTTTTGTTGGATGCAAATAATTGCGGTGCTATTATTGAACTCATTCCTAATGTACCTAATTGCAATAAACGCCGGCGATGTATCATAATTTTATTTTAAAAAGGAAAGATACAAAGCCATAACCTTCAAAAACAATTCGAGCACGGAAATTGACAAGAATAGCTTAATCATACAGTGAAGTGCCCTTGACAGTGCTTTATTTTATTTAGATAATATTTGTATAAAAAATGAATACATGCGTGTAATAATTGCAGGCTGCGGATTTGCAGGGTTAAAACTTGCAAGAAGTTTAAGCAGGCAAAAAGATATAGAGGTTTTATTGATTGATAAAAATAATTATCACCAGTTTCAACCTTTGTTTTACCAGGTAGCAACAGCCGGCCTTGATGCCAGCAATATATCATTTCCTATTCGTAAGGTTTTTCAAAAAATCAGAAATATTCGTTTTCGCATAACATCTGTTCAGGAAATTAAACCCAATGAAAATAAGGTCGTAACAACTATCGGTGATTTTAATTATGATGTGCTTGTGCTGGCAACAGGAGCTACTACAAATTTTTTCGGAAATGAAAAGGTACAAAGCAATGCTTTCCCCATGAAGTCGACTTCTGAAGCACTGGCATTGCGCCACCACATAATCAGTAATTTTGAAAACGCATTACTTGCAAGAACAGATGAAGAATTACAAGAGCGAATGACAGTATTAGTAGTTGGCGGCGGGCCAACCGGTGTTGAATTAAGCGGTGCAATTGCAGAAATGCGCAAATATATTTTGCCTAAAGATTATCCCGAACTCGATTTTTCAAAAATGAAAATTTTATTGGTGGAAGGCAGCCCCGAAACACTTGCTGCCATGAGTGAAAAAAGCAGTAAGCAAAGTCAGCATTATTTAACCGCTTTAGGCGTAACCGTAAAAACAAATACAGTAGTTAAAGACTATGATGGAACAACGGTAACTTTATCAACAGGCGAGATTATTAGAACTAAAACATTGCTTTGGGCTGCCGGCATAAAAGGAAATGTTCCTGCAGGCATTGATGCATCATACATTGTAAAAGGCAACCGTATAAAAGTTGACCGTTATAATAAAATTACCGGTACTGAAAATATTTATGCCATAGGTGATATTGCATATATGGAAACGCCAAAATATCCGCACGGCCATCCACAATTGGCAAACGTGGCCATTAACCAGGGGAAAAATCTTGCAATAAATTTAAAACACCAGGTTGATGGTAATAAACATTTGCAAAAAGAATTTGAATACCATGATAAAGGTACAATGGCAACGGTGGGAAGAAACCTTGCTGTAGTAGATATTCCAAAACCGAAACTGCATTTAGGCGGATGGCTTGCATGGCTTATCTGGATGAGCGTGCATATTGTATTAATTTTAGGAGTAAAGAACAGGTTGCAGATATTTATAAACTGGCTGTATAAATATTTTACCTACGATCAGAATTTACGGTTGATTATCCGCAACAGCTACCGCGAAGAAAAGTGAAATTTTATACTTCTTTTTTAAAGTTGATATAAGTAAAGCCTGCCTTTAAGCAATTGACCCATAATGGCTTGTTTAATGCAGGCAATAGTTGAAAAATCTTTTAAACAAATTTGCCTTGTTGCATTCATTTCAACTATTTGGAGTAAATAATTTATAACTATACATTTGCGGCAAAACCGTATAAAAATTTTATAACACCTCAGTTGACTAATCTATTTCCCTTAAAAAATAAAAAACTTATGAACCAACAAGCCAAAAAAGGTGATAAAGTAAAAGTTCATTATCACGGACGCCTTAATGATGGTACCACATTTGACAGCAGCCAGGGCCGCCAGCCACTTGAATTTGAAGTAGGAAGCGGTATGGTAATAAAAGGTTTTGATGATGGCGTAACTGGTATGTCAATAGGCGATAAAAAAACAATTTCTATTCCGGCTGAAGATGCGTATGGGCAAAGGCAAGACGAAATGGTTATAGAATTTCCGTTAAATAATTTTCCTCCTGATATTACTCCTGAAGTTGGAATGACTTTAAATATGCACAGCGAAAACGGGCAGGAACTGCCTGTTGTAATTACGAACATTAATGAGGAAACAATTACGTTAGATGCAAATCATCCGCTGGCAGGTAAAGACCTGATTTTTGATATTGAGCTGGTTGATCTTAAAGGCAAAAGCCCTTTGATTATAATGCCATAATAGTTTCATTGTTTCGCAATTTCAAAGTTTCATTGTTGTTATAAACTTCTGTTGAAAATTGAAACTTCTAAACTTTTCTTCTGTTCAGCCACCAACCAAGCCAAATGCCGGTTAATCCCCAGCTAATAAGATAATCAGCTAAATGTGCCTGCAAGTCAAAAGTTTCGTACCATATATGCTCAGTAAAGCTTGCATGCAGAAAAATTATAAGGCCAATCAATAGTGCAGCTATAAAAGTTTTACCTAAAGTATTTGCTGAATAACCTGAAATTATCCAGCAGAAAAATAAAACCATTATAAAATTGGTTGCAAAATTTTTGGCCATATTAAGGCCCATGTTAGTGTCAAGATTTTTATGATAAAAAACCTGCGCCCACGGTTTGCCTGTATAGTTTTTAGAAGCAGCATCATAATCATCCATAGAAGCGCCTTTTGGCAATGTTGGCATAAAATAACCGCCGCTTGAATCAAATTGTGTGTTGAGGTAAGCAAGTATGCTGTCTTGTTTTGGTGTGTATTGTTGAGCAGCACGATGAAAATCAAGGATCGTCCACGAGAGAAACTGGCAAATAAAAATTATTATTCCGCCAACTAATGACCCGATAAATAATTTCATAGATTAAAAGTTTGGTCATTGAAAATTAGTATTTAATTTATTTATGATGAAATAATTTATATAAGCTGTTTATTTGTTGAATAAATATAAAAGATGATACAAGATTACAAGCATACTGTTGCTGAAAGATTTATGCGCTATGTAACTATTGATACGCAAAGTGATCCCGAAGGCAAAACATATCCAACAACTGAAAAACAAAAAAATTTAAGCAGGCTTTTGGCTGAAGAATTAAAAGCTGTAGGTTTAAATGATGCACATACAGATGAATACGGATATGTATATGCAACCATTCCGTCAAACACAAACAAAAAAATCCCTGTTATATGTTTTTGCAGCCATGTAGATACAGCACCTGACTGCAGCGGCGCCAACGTAAAACCCATACTGCATGAAAATTATGATGGAAAAGACATTGTGTTGCCGGATGACACAACGCAGGTGATCTCAAAAAGCGATTATCCTTATTTAAAGGAACATAAACGCAGTAATATTATTACTGCAAGTGGTTTAACCTTACTGGGTGCCGATGATAAAAGCGGTGTTGCTATAATTATGGATATGGCTAATTATCTTATTACGCATGATGATATAAAACATGGAGAAATAAAAATTTTATTTACACCTGATGAAGAAGTTGGCAAGGGCACTTCCAAACTGGATCTTAAAATACTCAACGCCGATTATGCATATACACTGGATGGGGGAGAAGCAGGCTCGCTTGAAGATGAAACTTTTAGTGCAGATACTGTACGGATAACGATTCACGGTGTGATTGCGCATCCGGGTTATGCAAAGAATAAACTGGTGAATGCAATAAAAATTGCTGGCGAAATTGTGGCCGCTTTGCCTAAAGATGAGTGGAGTCCTGAAACAACTGCAAAGCATAAAGGCTTTGTGCATCCTGTCGCTATAAATGGCATTGCTGAAAAAGCAACCATTGATTTTATTGTTCGCGATTTTGATACAGCCGAGCTTTCAAAGCACGAAGAGCGGTTGCAATCCATTGCTGAAAAAGTATTAAAAAAGCATTCTAAAAAAGCAACGATGGAATTTAAAATAACAGAGCAATACCGCAATATGAAAGAAGTGCTTGATAACCATCCGAAAGTTGTGGCATTTGCCAAACAGGCTTATAAACGCGCAGGTTTAAAACCAATAAACGAGCCCATACGCGGCGGAACAGATGGCAGCCGTTTAAGTTTTATGGGTTTGCCTTGCCCTAATTTATTTACTGGTATGCAAGCCATACACAGCAAGCATGAATG
>JABDGW010000081.1 GCA_013285855.1 Bacteroidota bacterium | reverse complement strand
AAATATAATGAACTGTATAAAGGCACTTATGTAGAAGGTAAGTTTAACGGGGATGGTTACATTGTATACAGCAACGGCACAACAGTAAAGGGCACATTTAAAAAATGGCGTACCTGCAATTGTAACTTCATTAACCGATGGAAACGGAACGCCTATAAATCAAAAACCAAAAACACTTTCAGAAGGATTAAGTGCTGTTATTAATGAATATGATAACAACTATGAAGCTCTTATAAGTGATGAAGCTGATGAAGACAATTATTCTTATGTTGATTATTATAGTGCTGATAACAGCCTGGTGTTAATACCGGGAAGCGTTGATAAAAATACCGTATTAGAAGATTATGATTTTTATTTAATGTACAATGCCCCCATGTACAAGGGTGCCAGCTATAAAGATGCTGTGGTAAAATATAATGATTTATGCAAAGCTTTATCATCAGCTTCTCTTAGTTTAAGCCATAGCAAAGCTCCGGTTACTTTGTCAGGCAGTATAGAACCTGCAACCGAATCTGAAACTACACGCACTAAATTCACGCTGAATAATTATTCGGTGCTTGCAGATTGCAATGTGTATGCAGAATTAAAGTATGATTCAGGAAATTACACAGTAAATTTAGTTGCAGGTGATGTGGTTTTTGATGAATAATTCTGATCTGTAAAAAACAATAGTTAAAGCGCCTGCCAGCCAGGCGCTTTTTTATTTTTGCAGTAAAAACTTACTCTGATTGCCTTACCTTCGCGGCGAAAAAATAAGTTTCACAATTGCAAAGTATCACTGTTTCAAAAGTTATAAACTAACAATGAAACAATTGAAACTTTTAAACAATTAAATTCAATATGGCTGGCCAGCTAAAAGAAGTTCGCAATCGCATTAAATCAGTACAAAGTACACAGCAAATAACCAAAGCAATGAAAATGGTAAGCGCAGCCAAACTGCGCCGCGCCCAGGAAGCTATTGTTCAAATGCGCCCTTATGCACGCAAGCTGCAGGAAATGCTTAGCAATATTGTAAGTAATATTGATGGCGGCACAAGCATAAAACTTGCGGAAGAAAGGCCTGTTGAAAAAGTGTTGCTGATCGTTATTACCAGTGATCGCGGATTAAGCGGTGCATATAATTCAAATATTGTAAAACTTGCCAAACAAACTGTTGCAGAAAAATACAGTACACAGTCTACAAAAGGTAGTGTTGCCGTTTGGAATATCGGCAAAAAAGGGTATGAAAGCCTTACACGCTCAGGTTACAAAACAAGCGATGCATATAAAGATATCTTTCTTAACCTCAAATTTGAAACTGTGCAGGCAGCCTCACAGGCTGCTATGAAAGCATTTGAAAACAGGGAATTTGATGCAGTTGAACTGGTGTACAGCGAATTTAAAAATGCAGCCACTCAAAAATTTACTGTTGAACAATTTTTGCCTATTCCAAAAGTGCAAAAAAAAGCGGGTGCAAAAAAAGCAGATTTTATTTTTGAGCCTGACAAAGAAGAATTGATCGCTGAACTGATGCCTAAAATTTTAAACACTCAATTATACAAGGCTGTACTTGATGCCAGCGCCAGTGAACATGGTGCCCGCATGACAGCAATGGATAAGGCGAGTGATAATGCGAACGAATTACTAAAAACTTTGCGTATTTCTTATAATCGTGCCCGCCAGGCTGCTATTACAACAGAGCTTACAGAAATTGTTAGCGGTGCAGCAGCATTAAAGGGTTAAACCCATCCCTAAAGCGAGTAAGAGAAGTTCTCAATAAATGAATATACTTTTAATTTTTAGTTGTCTTTTAAAATTCCCCTTTTAGGGTTAGGGACTCATGGAACTCAGCACTATCATTCCACATATTGAAGCATTAATTTTTGCAAGTGAAAAGCCATTAACGGCGCTGGATATAGTTGAGTTGATCAACAATGCACTTGGTTTTATGGAAGAGCGTATTACTTTAGACCAGGTTGAAAGTTGTATTGAAGGCATCCGCGAAAAATACCAATCGGAATTTTACCCGTTTGAAGTAAAAGAGAGCGGCGGCGGCTGGCAGTTTCTCACCAAAAAAGATTTTCATAAAACGATTGCGCAGTTGAATGGTGATAAATTTTTAAAGCGTTTATCAACTGCTGCAATGGAAACCCTCGCCATTATTGCATATAAACAACCTATAACCAAAGGGGAGATAGAAAGCATCCGCGGCGTCAACAGCGATTACAGTATTCAGAAATTGTTGGAGAAAGAATTAATTATCATTACAGGCAGAAGTGAGAATTTGCCTGGCAAACCTTTAGTGTATGCAACTTCCCGAAACTTTATGGATTATTTCGGCATTAATTCTTCCGAAGATCTGCCTAAGATCAAAGAAGTTTTTGCAGAGCAATTTGTTCAACCGACATTAATCAACGATAACGATTTTAAAATTGCCGAAACAAGTGAAGAAGCTAATTTATCTGTAAATGAAACTGGTGATCTGATCAATGATAACGGCGAAAATTCTAACACTTAATTTTCTTATAACTTCCATTCTATAATTGCATTTGCCCATTCTTTCCTGTAAGGTATTGCAACACGAATGTAGTTATCAGTATAACCTTCCATCATGCCGTTTTTATTGTGATCCTCAAACAAAATTTTTCTTGTTTCATTTGCATGTTGTGCAGTAAAATATTGCATTTTTTGATAAGATAAATTGCGCAGGATCTTATTACGCTCATGCCTTACATGCATTGGTACAACAGGTTTTATATCCAATGCTTTTGTATTGTCTCTTTCTGAATAAGTGAACACATGCAAATAAGAAACATCAAGCTCATGCAAAAACTCAAACGTTTCATTAAAAGCAGTATCATCTTCTGAAGGAAAGCCAACAATCACATCAACACCAATAGCACAATGCGGCATAAATTGTTTTATGATGGCAACTTTTTCTGCATATAATTCCCTGCGATAACGGCGGCGCATCAAACCCAAAATCTTGTTGCTTCCGCTTTGTAAAGGAATATGAAAATGAGGCATGAACTTTTTGCTCTGCGCAACAAATTCAATTATTTCATTGGTAAGTAAATTAGGCTCAATTGATGAAATGCGATAACGATCAATGCCATCAACTTCATCTAACCTTTTAATGAGTTGATAAAAATTTTCACGCTCTGGCTTTGCTGCGTCTCCACCTGTGGATAGGACCGGGGTGAAGAAATCTCCCAGGTTCACTCCTGTTAAAACAATTTCTTTTACACCTTTTGCAGCAAGAAGTTTTGCATTGCTAACAACATTTTCAATCGTATCACTCCTGCTTTTTCCACGTGCCAAAGGAATTGTGCAGAAAGAACAATTGTAATCACAACCGTCCTGCACTTTTAAAAAAGTTCTTGTACGGTCATTTATTGAATAAGATGCATTGAAACCGGAAATAGTTTCAATATCGCAACTGCAGATTTTTGCTGCATCATTTTTATGCAGCTCTTTTAAATGTTGTGTGATGTTGAATTTTTCTGCTGCGCCAAGCACAAGGTCAACGCCGGGAATTGCTGCAATTTCTTTTGGTTTAAGCTGCGCATAACAACCTGTAATTACAACAAAGCTTTCAGGAGATTTTCTTTGAATTCTTCTTACAAGTTGACGGCATTCTTTATCTGCATTATCGGTAACAGAGCAGGTGTTGATAACATATACATCTGCTTCATCAGTAAAATCTTTTCTTTCAAAACCATCATTCTCCAATAATCTTGAAAGTGTTGATGTTTCTGAATAATTCAGCTTGCAGCCTAATGTATGAAATGCTACCGAACGCCGCTTTTGCATAGCCGGCAAAGATAAGCTTTGAAAAATTTAATTGCCGCCGCCGGTATTTACACGGTTCTGTTCTTCTTCAGCGCCTGTTTTTCTGCGTTGCTGCTGTTGTCCGTTTGTTTTACCAAAACGATATACAAAAGTGAAGATCAATCTTCGGTTGTCCCATTTGCTGTGTATGTCGGCAACAAAACCATTCAAATCAGTTGTACCATTAAAATGCATCAGGTAAAAAGGATCACGCACATTTACTTTTACAGTGGCTTTATTTTTTAAAATTGATTTACTGCCGCCTAAAGAAAACATGCCAATTGGTTCAGAAAGTATATTACTGCTAACGTAATCTTTTGTATTGTAGAAGCCTGTTAACTCTGCTTTCCATCCTTTATTAAAACTAAACTGGTTGCTTAAATTCATACTTGCTGCAGTTATACTTACGTTGATGTGTTCTGAATCAATTACGCCATCATATTTATTATTATACACATTTACAAACACATTTATATTCCACCATTTGGTTAACTGTTTTCCATAATTAACAGACAAACCAATATTCCTGTTTGATGCGATGTTCTCTTTAGTTTGGTACGTGTAGTAATAACCTTTCTCTTCTTTTGTTATCAGCACATCATTAATAATATCTTTTATAGTAGTATAGTTTGCAGAAACATTAAGTTCACCTTTATAATTATAGCTCAATTCAATATTATGGCTGAACTGTGGCTGCAGTTCAGGATTGCCTTGTTGATATGTGTACCTGTCAAGCTGAAACTGGAATGGATTCAGATCCTGGTAACTTGGCCTTTCAATTCTTCTGCCGTAAGATGCTCCTACCGTATTATTATCATTCAGTTTATAATTGAAAAAAGCAGTCGGGAATACCTGCAGGTAATTCTTATGAAAATCATCGCTCTTTATAACCTGGTCGCCGGTTGCAATGGTTTGTTCTGCACGCAGGCCTAACTGTACAGAAAGTTTTTTAAACTGTTTCTGAAGATTTACATAAGCTGCATTAATATTTTCTTTATAAATAAAATGATTGCTGCGCGTACTGTCGTAATTCCATTTTGAGTTTATAGTATCAAATAAAGTATACTGCGCGTCATTATCAGTTTTTACATAGCTGCTTTTTATACCGGCTTCAAATGTTGTATTATTTTTTAAAGGCAAAGAATAATCAGCTTTAAAACTATAAATATCAATATGCGCCGGAAGGTTTCCATTTAATAAATATGGGTTAGGCGCATTTGGATCATCATATAATGTTCCGTCCGGATTGTATAAATAATTATTAGAATACTGGTTGCCTTTTGTATAGTAAAAAATATAATCACCATCAATATCCAGTTCAGCGCCTTTATTTAGTTTTTTCTGAAGATTCAGATCAAAACCAAAATTTGTCCATGGATTATAGTTATTGGATGTAGCATCATTATACTGGGTAAAGTTGTGCAGGCTGTCATAAATATTTGACCTGGATGTTGATAAAAATTTCTGGTTATCCGCCAAACCATCAACTGTAAACGTGAGTGTTGTTTTATCGCTTACAAAATAATCTGCACCGGCTTTAAAGTTGAAAGGATAATCGGAATATCTTCCATAGGTATGCTGCTCATAATATTTGTTGAAAGGTTCACCTCTGTTAGCTCTGAAACTTCGGTCAATATACATATCACTGAAACCTTTCCATGCACTATAACCAAAATTACCAAACACATTTACTTTGCCCTGGCGCCAGTTAAAATTTAAACTGTTTGTATTTTTAAAATATTTTGCAATGATGGCGCTTGTAGTTATGCTGCCGTTAAAGCCATTGTTCTTATTCTTTTTTGTTTTGAAATTAATGATGCCTGAATTACCCGATGCATCATATTTTGCAGAAGGCTGGGTCATCAATTCAATTTGATCTAACTGGTTGGAAGGAAGGTTGCGCAGGTAATTTGTAAGGTCCTGCCCGCTTAAATAAGCAGGTTTCCCATCAATCATAATTATTACGCCTTGCTTGCCTCTTAGTTTAATGTTGCCATCATTATCTACAGTTACGCCCGGAGATTTTTCCAGCACTTCCAGCGCTGATAACCCTGTATTGGTAGTTGATGCATCAACATTCACAATTGTTTTATCAATTTTATTTTCTATCAACGGTTTTACCGTGGTTACATTTACATTAGCCAATTGCTTTTCATCTTCGGTCAATTTTATTTCATCAAGCTTTATGTTTTTATTGCTTACTTCAAAAGTGGGCGTAAAAAATTTTTTGTAACCAACAACATCTGCCTGCAAAAAATAATTGCCGGCTTTTATATTATCAAATTCAAAACTTCCCTGCTTATCTGAAATCTCCAGTTTAACCAACGAAGAGTCTTTTATTTTTAATAATGAAAGTGAGGCTGCTTCCACGCCTTTTCCTGCTGCAGTAATACTTCCAGAAATAGTTGCGTTTTGAGCGGATAAGCAATTCGCGTTGACAAAAACAAAAAATAAAAAAGCAAAGCATATAAATATTCTCATACAATTTCTCTTGATTGAAGCCGCAAATTGATAAGTAACTAAACAGAAGAAATTGTAATTATGGACAGACGGAAATTTGTTGAGATAACTGGCAGTCATTTATCATTTTGATTGCTACCACCGGTTGAGTTATAAGCAAAACAAATAGCTGAAGAAAATAACGATTTAATTGAATTAAGGATTTTTTTAAATATATTTAGTGTTCATTTTTTCACACTTCAAATTAACAACCATGAGAAAGCTTCTAACAATTACACTATACCTCCTTTTTTCAGCTCTTACTAAAACCAACGCACAAAAACCAGAGGAAGATGCCATTAAAAAAGTAATTCAGCAGGAAACATCTTCTTATTTTCATAAAGACTACGATAAATGGGCAGACGCCTGGGCAAAAGATTCTGCTGATTTTGTTTTCCGTGCCGGTCCTTCGGGGCAATCAACTTTAATAGGTTGGAATGCGATTTCAGCTGCTTATAAAACAGACATAGGTAATATGACGTCGGCTATGGATGATGCAGATATGGCCACGTACATGAATAAAACTAATTTCAATATTTATATTAATGGCAACATGGCTGTCGCCACCTTTAAAGAGGGAAACAAAATGCCTGCTACCGAATCCCGCACATTGGTAAAACAAAACGGCACCTGGAAAATATTGAACATGACACTTGTAGATGGTTCTTATGCATTTGTGGATGCAATTAATAGCATGAAATCTTTTATTGGCAAGTGGGAATATGATGGCAACAGTTTTACGGTAGAACCTGGTGATAGCTCGCAAACGAAAAGCATAAGCTTTGAACTGAGGCAAACGCCAAACGGACTTGAACAATTATCGAACGTGAGTTATGTTTACAACAATCAAACCTATAATCCGCCTGCAGAATCTGAATATTTTATACCTGATTATGGCCAGAACGAAATTCAGTACATGGATATTCAAAAAACTTCATCGGGCCAAACTTATACTAACACCGGTAAGGTAACTGCAGATCAACCCAACAGTTTTACTGTTACATCAATGTATGCTGATAAGCCAGCAGCCATTCAATACCAGTACACCGTAACTTTAAAAGATGGTAAATGGCACCAGGTAACTAAAGCGTATGGGAGAGATGGAAAATTGACCCGCACTTATACTTTTGAACTGCATAGAATGTAAAATCAAACTAAAAAAATAGCTGAGGCTGTCTTATTTAAGATGGCCTTTTCTTTTTAAAGAGATATTTTTCTCCCTATGCAATTCAGGCTTCTTTGCAAACAATTCTTAAAAAATTAAAGCTTCTTTCCATTTTCATTTGTTTACATTAGGTTTGCTGCCACTTTAAAAAGCCAGAACCATTCAAAAATTCTTACATGAACTTTAAGCGCATCAATAATTATACAGGCTGGGTAGTTTGCCTTATTGCCTGTACGGTATTTATTATGACCAGTGAAGCAGGCGGAAGCTTGTGGGATTGCGGGGAATTTGTAAGCAGTTGCTTTAAGGTACAAATTCCGCATCCGCCAGGCGCACCATTATTTGTGCTGATTGGAAGAGTTTTTATTGTATTGTTCGGGAATAATGCCGCAACTGCTGCCAAAGGCGTAAACGTAATGAATGCACTTGCCAGCGGTTTTACTATTTTATTTTTATTCTGGACGATAACCCATTTTGCACGCCGCATTGCTTTAGGCAACAGCCGTGATAACAGCCAGCTTACCAAATTGCAATTAATTGGTATTATGGGCGCAGGTGTTGTTGGTGCTTTGGCTTACACTTTTTGTGATTCTTTCTGGTATAGTGCTGTTGAAGGTGAAGTATATGCTATGAGCGCTTTATTTACTTCAATAGTGTTTTGGGCAATGCTTAAATGGGAGCATATTGCTGACGAACCTGGTGCAGACAGGTGGATAGTGCTGATATTCTTTTTAATGGGTTTATCTATTGGTGTGCATTTGCTTAACCTGTTAACTATACCTGCATTGGTGCTGGTGTATTATTTCCGCAAACGCGATCATTTTAATTATGCAACCATCAGAAAATATTTTGTAAGGCTTGTTTTAATTGGCGGTGTGTTAGGTTTTATTCTTGCCCTGGTAAGCGCAAGCGCCGCTTCTGATACTTCCCGCGGCATTCCTATGGATGCAACTGTTGCCGGTTTAATATTTTTAGGTACAGCCGTTGCCATTGGTATTTTATATGGAGTTGAAGCGATTGATAAAAACAAAAAGGATTATTACGGAGGTGCATATATCTTTTTTGTTTTTGGATGCATACTTGTAGGCATTGTGCAGGTTGGCGTAATACAGGTCTCCATTAAAGGAGCCGGCTATTTTGACATTTTTGCGGTTAACTCACTGGGCCTGCCCTTCTTTACCGGCTTCTTATTTTTCTTTGTACTGGTAGCAATATTATTATGGTTTGGGTTAAGGTTTGCTGCAAAAAGAAGCTGGTATTATATGCGTTTAGGATTATGGTGCCTTGCATTTATGCTTATTGGTTACAGCTCATATCTTACAACACTTATACGCAGTAATGCTAATCCTGCGGTAGACATGTATAATGTTGATAATCCCATGAGTTTGGTGGGATATCTCAGCCGTTCACAATATGGTGACTGGCCAATTTTATATGGTCAGAAATTTACTGCCCAGCCTTTTGATTCTAAAGAAATTTATTCTTATGAAAAAAGCAGTTCCGGCAAATACATAAAAGCAGTAAGCAGCTACAATTATATTTATAACAAAGAAGATAAGATGGTTTTTCCACGCATGTGGGATGCAAGCAACGACCAGAACCATGCAGATTATTATGCTGTGTTTATGGGCATTCAAAAAAAGCAGGATGGCACTTATGAAAGAGCACCCACGTTCATGGATAATATACGCTTCTATATTTCTTACCAGAATTATTTCATGTACATGCGTTATTTTTTCTGGAATTTTAGCGGTAAAGAAGATGACCTGCAGGGATTATATGCAGGCAATGTACGGGATGGAAATTGGATAACAGGCATTCCATTTATGGATAGCGCCATGTATGGTGATCAAACTTATTTACCCGATAGCTTAAAAAATAATAAGTCGCATAACACCATGTTTATGCTGCCATTTATTCTTGGCCTTATTGGTATGTTTTATCATTTCAGAAGAAAAGGCAGTGATGCATTGATAACGTTCATGCTTTTTTTCTTCACAGGCTTTGCAATAATTGTTTACCTGAACCAGGCAGGTTACCAGCCGCGTGAACGTGATTACGCTTTTGCAGGTTCGTTCTATGCATTTGCAATCTGGATTGGGCTTGCCATTCCATACTTTATTGAAATGGCATCCACCTGGGATCAGAAATTATTAAAATCAATGCTTATTTCCGGTGGCGTAATTGCAGTTTTATTTTTATTAGGAACACTATCTGCCGGTGGTGGCGTTGGTTTAGGTGTTGGCTTTGCAATTTTATTTGGAGCAGTTGGTGCAGGTCTTCCTTATGTGCTTAAGATGACGAAGAGCGGCACTGCAATTACATACGGTGCTATTCTTGTAGCATTGGCTGTGCCTATATTAATGGGCCAGCAGGAATGGGATGATCATGACAGAAGTAAGAAACAATTAGCACGTGATATAGCTAAAGACTATCTTGAAAGCTGCGCACCTAATGCTATACTTTTCACTTTTGGCGATAATGATACTTACCCGCTTTGGTATGCACAGGAAGTGGAAGGTATCCGCACTGATATTCGTGTAATTAATACAAGTTTACTTGGCACAGACTGGTATATAAATGAACTTCGTTACAAAGTAAACAATAGCGACTCTATTGATGTAATTATGCCGCCCGCTGAGCTGGAAGGTAATAAGCGTGATGTTGTTTTCTTTAATGCAAATCCGCAGTTTCCTGAAACCCGGTATTATGATCTTTATCAAATGATGAAAGACTATGTTGGTACAGATGTATCGCAGGTAAGTTCACAGGATGGCAAACAATACAACACATACCCGGTACATAAGGTTGCTTTGCCGGTTGATAAGCAAACAGTATTAAGTAATGGTACTGCAAATTCAGATGACAGCATTGTAGATGTAGTGCGGTTTACTATTCCCAAAAATAATTTATATAAAAATGATCTTGCCATGCTGAATGTAATTGCAGCAAACAAATGGAAAAGGCCGATTTATTTTACAATGCCTTATAATGAATTAGGTTTTGGAGATTTTATACGGCGTGATGGTTTATCTTATCGCCTGGTACCGGTTCAAAACGGTGATCAGTCAGGTGCTACTTCTGTAAATACAAACTGGACATATAATGTTGTGATGAATAAGTTTGGTTTTGGCAATGCAAATATTCCAAATGTTTATTTTGATGAAGAGAACCGCCGGCATTTAAATACTATACGCAAAGCAGAAGTTGATCTTGCATTTGATCTGATAGGCAAGAATAAAAAAGATTCAGCGAAAGCTGTTTTAGAAAAATGTGATAAGATGATGCTGCAGCAAAACTTTCCTTATGGAATGGTTAGCCGCGGTAATGATCATGACCAGCTTTCCCTTGCAGTTATGCAGGCAGCTTACTTAGCTAATGATAAGCCATTGGCAGAAAAAGTTGCAAAATCAGTTAAAACAGATCTGCAGCAGCAGATAAAATATTATAATTCCCTTACAGGCTGGCAGGCGGATGGATTGAATTATGAAAAGCAAAATGCACAGGAAATATTAGACCGTTTAAACCAGGTGCAGCAAATATTAGGTGCAGCTAAACCACAATCTACACCTGAAAAAACAGGTGAGCTGAAACCACCGCCTGATACTACAAAACCACCAACAGATTCACAGAAATAAAATATTAAAGTCTCGCAATTGCGGGACTTTTTTATGAGATTATTTTTATGCCTGGTGATCATATAAATTTTATGATCTTATAAAATAGCACCCTCTTGCTCAAACAGAATTAATAAAGATTTCTGCTTTTAATATTTTACCGATCAATCCTATAGTACTTTATTACTCTCTTACACTAATCTTCATTTATCCACAATTGGTTATTGGGCAAATGTGTATTGCCATGCGTGACTACTTTTGTTTTTAATGTCGCTAAATTATTTTTATATCCTGCCTTGTCTTTTAATTATTGTTGTTGCTATTCAGCTCTGGTATTATTTATATTTTTTTATACGCCTTGCCAATTATAATTCCAAACAAAAAGATGCATCGCAGGAGTATCCCGTATCTGTTATTATTTGCGAAAAAAATGAAGCAGAAAATCTTGTAAAAAATTTGCCTGGCATTTTAGTGCAGGATTATAAAACAACGCACGAAGTAATGGTTGTAAATGATAATTCAACTGATGAATCAAAATATATACTGGAAGAATTTCAGCGTAGTTTTAAAGAGCTTACTGTTATTGCACTTAAGCAGGAGGCAAAAGGAATTCCAGGTAAAAAGTTTCCCTTGTCTGTTGGTATAAAATCATCTAAGCATGAAATTGTTTTATTAACAGATGCAGATTGCATTCCTGCAAGCGAGCACTGGATTAAAAAAATGCAGGATGG
>JABDGW010000080.1 GCA_013285855.1 Bacteroidota bacterium | reverse complement strand
TGCATCATTGCTTTGCTTAACAATGTCCCAATGCCCAGTAAATAAGCACGAATACTACAATAGTACCAAGGCAACCGCCTCCCCATCTGTAAGCGCCATAACCCGCAATTAAAGTTCTTAACCAGTCACGCATAATTTAAGTTTACAAAAGTTATTTAAAAATTATGCCATTTATCAGCATTATACTTAAAAAGTGAACATACGACGCCGCTTTCAAAAAAAATTAAAGTTTACAATCTTTGATTTATAAGAATCATAGCATCTATATTTATTCATTCAAATACTTTTATATGAACAAATTTAAATATTGCTGCCTACTGTTTATTTTAATGAGCAATATGCTAAATGCGCAACTTAAACCCGATGATATAAAGACTTTGACGTTAGGCAACGGAATGAAATTTCTTGTATTGCCAGACAATTCAATTCCCAATGCTAATATGTATTTATATTTTAAGGTTGGCTCAAGAAATGAATACACAGGTATTACAGGATTATCACATTTTTTTGAACACATGATGTTTAACGGCGCAAAAAAATACGGGCCGAAATTGCTGGATAAAATAGAAGAATTTAATGGCGGTGCAAACAACGCTTATACAACTGAGAATGTAACTGTTTATACAGATTGGTTTCCTGCATCAAAGCTTGAGTTGCTTTTTGATATTGAATCAGATCGCATTGCAAATCTTGCATTTGATTCTGTAATGATTGAAAGCGAACGTGAAGTAGTTCATTCTGAATGGAGAACTGATTTGGAAAATTCTCCCTTTGAACCTTTAAGCCAGGCTGTTGTTAGTGCAGCCTTTATTCAGCATCCTTATCACTGGCCGGTTATTGGTTATGAAAGCGATATTAAAAACTGGAAGAGAAGTGACCTTCAGCAATATTTCAAAACTTATTATGCGCCCAACAATTGTGTGGTTGTAATTACCGGAAATGTAACTGTTGATGAAGTAAAAAATCTTGCTGAAAAATACATGGAGCCCATACCTGCACAGCCGGCTGCTGCACCTGTACATATTATAGAACCGCAGCAAATGGGTGAACGAAGAGTAATGGTGCAGAAAGATGTCGCGACACCTTACCTTTTGATAACGTATCATGTGCCTGCAACAAAAGACAGTGATCATTATGCGCTTGATGTATTAAATGCTGTTTTAGCTGCCGGCAATTCATCAAGATTATATGCTGCACTTGTTGATAAAAAGCAACTTGCCACAAATGTTTTTATTGATTTGCCTTTAAGCTTTGATCCTTTTGAGTTTAATATATATGTTCAATGCAGTGATAGCGTAAAAGCAACAGATGCAGAAGAAGCCGTGTATGAAGAACTTGATAAGATAAAAAAAGAAGGTATTACAGAAGCGGAATTGCAAAAAGTAAAGAATCAAAAACTCATGGATTTTTATACGCAGATTGAAACCATTGATGGAAAATCAGGTGATATAGGCGATTATGAAGTATTCTATGGAGATTATAAAAAAATGTTTGATGCACCTGCCGAATACAACAAAGTAACCGTTGATGATGTGAAGCGTGTAGCCAATCAATATTTTAAAAAATCAAACAGAACAGTAGGCATTTTACAATCAAACGTGGAGGATTAATATATGCTAAAATATATTCAATACATATTTTTTACAGTTGCAGTTATTGCATGTTGCACCCAGGCGAATGCGCAGAATGCCGCTAAGTACCAGTTGCCGCAGTACACGAAGTTTCAATTGGCAAATGGCTTAACTGTTTATCTTATGGAAAAACATACTGTGCCGGTTATAAGCGTTGCCGCAATTATCCCGGCAGGTGCAATTTATGATGGAAGCAATGCCGGCCTTGCAAGCTTAACGGCTAATTGTTTAATATGCGGAACAAAAGATTATACAAAAAAACAAATTGAAGAAACATTTGATTTTGCAGGAGCAGATTATGATACGTATGGCACAAAAGAGTTTGCAGGGTTAACTGCAACGCTTGCTGTAAAAGACGAAGACAAGCTTCTTCCTGTAATAAAGGAAATGCTGGTTGATCCTGTGTTTAATGATTCAGATTTTATAAAAGAAAAAAAACGCACGCTTGTAAATTTAGACCAGGCAAAAGAAAGCCCCGGCCAGGTAATTGGGTTATACTGGGATAAATTTTTTTATGGCGATCATGTTTATGGAAATATTGTTACTGGCACTGTTTCTTCGGTTGCGCCATTAGCATCAACTGACCTGAGAAATTTTTATCAAACCTATTATGCACCACAGGCTTCAGCTATTACTTTAGTGGGGGATTTTAATACTGCGGAAATGAAGAAAAAGATAACACAGTTATTTAACGACTGGAAAAAAACAACTGCAGTAATTACATTGCCGGCTGCGCCAACTTATAATGTAACATCAGCAAAAGTATTGCTTGTAAACAAAGATGATGCGCGGGAAACAACGCTATTAATTGGTAACAAAGGTGTAGCAAGAAATAATCTTGATTATATTTCGCTGCAGGTTATAAACACCATATTTGGTGGTCGTTTTACCTCATGGCTTAATGAAGAGTTACGGGTAAAATCAGGCCTTACATATGGCGCAGGAAGTTATTTTGATTATAAAAGAAATGGCGGGGCATTTTTAATATCAACGCATACAGCAAATGCTACCACAGCGCCAACCCTTGAAAAAATTATGCAGGTAATAACTCAGCTTCAAACACAACCAATAGATGATACAACTTTAACTTCTGCAAAAAATTATATGATCGGGCTTTTTCCGCCGCGGTTTCAAGGCAGTTCACAGTTGGCGGGTTTATTAACCAGTATGTTTTGGTATGGATATGATGAATCTTATATCAATAATTTTGAAGCAAACGTAAATGCAGTAACTGCGTCAAAAGCGAATGAAATTATTCAAAAATATTTTCCGAAAGAAAATCTTCAGTTTGTACTAATAGGAAAATCAACAGACATAAAAAGTATTGCAGCAAAATATGGCACTGTTACAGAAGTGCAGATAAAAGATGATATTGGTAAAGGCTATTGATTACAAAAAAATAATCCAATGAAAAAAATATTTTTTCTCTTTCTTCTCAGTACAGCTTTTTGCGCACTCAATGCGCAACAATACTCGCCAACATCAGAAAATGTTGCGGCACGTGAATGGTTTAGCAATGCAAAATTTGGTTTATTTATTCATTGGGGGCCGTTTAGTATTCCCGGCGATGGTGAATGGGTAATGCAGCAGCGAAACATCACTGTAAAAAATTATACAAGACTGATGGATTTTTTTAACCCGATAGATTTTGATGCGGCTCAATGGGTTTCGATGGCAAAAAATGCAGGCATGAATTATATCACTTTAATTACACGCCATCATGATGGTTTCAGTATGTGGGATACAAAAGCTTCTGATTTTAATATCATGAATTCGCCATATCATAAAGACATAGTGAAGATGATCGCAGACGAATGTCACAAACAAAATATAAAACTGTTTTTATATTATTCGTTGCTTGACTGGCGCCGTGATGATTATAGTTACTGGACAGGCAGAACAGGGCATGGAACCGGCAGAACGGTTCATGGCGATTGGAATAATTATATAGCATTCATGAAACAACAGTTAACTGAATTGCTTACCAATTATGGTGAGATAGCCGGTATTTGGTTTGATGGTTATTGGGACCAGTTAAATAGTGATACAAACAAAATAAATAAACCAAATGTTGACTGGCATTTACCTGAAATATATGCGTTGATACACAAATTGCAGCCGCAGTGTTTAATCGGCAATAATCATCATTTGCAGCCTATACCCGGTGAAGATTTTCAAATGTTTGAAAAAGATTTGCCCGGTGCAAATACAACAGGCTTTGGCGGTGCAAAAGCATCAACACTTCCACTTGAAACCTGCGAAACCATTAACAATTCATGGGGTTTTAATATTACAGATACAACTTACAAAACCACGAAACAATTAGTTGATTATTTAGTACGCGCCGCAGGCTTCGGTGCAAATTTTTTGCTCAATATCGGCCCAATGCCAAATGGTGAAATACAACCTGAGTTTAAAGAACGGCTGGCATATATGGGTAACTGGTTGAGCACATATGGTACAAGCATTTACAATACAGCTGGCGGGTATGTACATCCGCAAAGCTGGGGTTGCATCACACAAAAAAATGATACTATGTTTGTGCATGTACTTGATAAAAATGCAACAACTATAACACTTGATAACTATCCATACAAAAAAATTGCAAAAGCTTATTTACTAAAAAATAATTCACCTGTACAAGTGCAACTGCAACAAAGTACGCTTACAATTCAGCACATAAAAATGAACGATGATGAACCTGATGAAGTTATTGTTATTATAAATAAGAAATAATTTGTTTTCCCGGCGATTAGTTCTTTGTGGCATCGTCCGTTGTGTCACTCCCTTGTACAGCAGTTTTTCATGGCAGCAACCTTCTTAATTTATACGCATCATTCATAACTCATAATTTTGCAGGATGTTTTATTTACCCCGCATTCCATTATGGTTTAGTAAATTAAACTCGTCGATGGTATGGCACGTTCCAACAAAAGAAAAAGAATTATACTTAACCTTTGATGATGGCCCGCATGAAACTGCAACTGTTTTTGTACTTGACCAGTTAAAACAATATAATGCAAAAGCCACGTTTTTCTGCATTGGAAAAAATGTATTAGCGCACCCGGAAATTTATGAACGAATATTAAATGAAGGACACGCAACTGGCAATCACACATTTGATCATACAAATGGCTGGCAGGCAAAAAATGATGAGTACATACATAGCGTTTCAGAAGCTTCAAAATATATTCACTCAAATCTTTTTCGCCCTCCTTACGGGAAAATTTCTCCCTTTGTTTCAAAATTGCTCAGGAAAGAACTTGCCTATAAAATAATTATGTGGGATGTTTTAAGTGCTGATTTTGATGAGACACTGGCTCCTGAAAAATGTGCAGAAAACGTTTTATTGTATTCAAAGCCGGGTTCAATAATTGTTTTTCATGACAGCACCAAGGCGTGGGAACGCATGAGTTATGCACTTCCGAAAGTTTTAAAATATTTTACAGAGCAGAGATTTTCTTTTAAGTCACTTATGTAATAAAAAAAGGCCAAGGTAGAAACCTCAGCCCGTTTTTAATCCGTACCCTATGAAAACTAATTCAAAAGTAAGAGAAATATGAATAAGTACTATAAAATTGGATTTATTTAATACTCAAAAAAAACATATTCGTGCAATTTATTGACACACATTGCCATTTATACCTTCCAGAGTTCAACAACGATTTAGCTGATGTTTTTATGCGCGCAGAGGCTGCAGGAGTAAACAAATTTTACTTACCTGCCATTGATAGTTCAGTTACAAACGATATGCTCACAATAGAGAAAGACTACCCTGGAAAGTGTTTTGTTATGACCGGACTTCATCCTTGCTCTGTAAATGAAAGTTTCCGGCAGGAACTTGATCTGGTTAAGAAAGAGGTTAGCGAACGGTCTTTTGTGGCTATTGGAGAAATAGGGCTTGATTTTTATTGGAGCACTGATTTTGCAAACCAGCAATACGAAGCTTTCGAAGCACAAATGGAATTTGCGGTGCAAAAAAATTTACCAATAGTTATTCATACACGCAATGCCATGCAGCAAACCATTGATTTTGTAAAGCCTTTTGCGGCAAAAGGCCTAACAGGAATTTTTCATTGTTTTGGGGATGATTATGAAAAAGCTATGCAAATAATTGATATGGATTTTTATTTAGGAATTGGCGGTGTGCTTACATACAAAAAATCAGGCCTGGATGAAGTAATAAAAAAATTAAGCCTTGAACATATAGTGCTTGAAACAGATGCACCATATTTAACTCCAGCTCCGTTTCGGGGAAAAAGAAATGAAAGCAGCTATATAAAAATCATCGCCGGAAAATTAGCCGAAATAAAGGGTATTGCTTTGGAAGAAGTGGCAGCTATTACAACATACAACGCTGAAAAAATTTTCGGCAAATAAAAACCAGTTATTTTTGCGCCCTCAAATAAGGAGAGTTGTCCGAGTGGTTGAAGGAGCACGCCTGGAAAGTGTGTATACGGGAAACTGTATCAAGAGTTCGAATCTCTTACTCTCCGCTGAAAGCTTTTATAAAAAAGCAAAAACATTCATAAGACATTCGGTTTTTTTATTTTGCACCAAAGGAAAAACTATAATTTCAATTTTTCGATTGAAACAGCCTTTTGAGTAAACTACATTACCACTTTTTTATACTTAAATAGTCAGCCGTTAAAATATAGTAAAGTATTTTTGCACATGCAAAATATTTATTGCATACCTGGTTTAGGTGCAGACGAAAATGTTTTTCAGTATCTTGATTTATCCTTTTTAAAGCCTGTTTACGCAAATTGGATTTCTCCTTATAAAAATGAGACACTGCAGGCTTATGCAATGCGCATGAAAGAACAATATATTCATGAAAAAAATCCTTTGGTATTCGGTTTATCACTTGGCGGCATGGTTGCTGTTGAAATAGCGAAATCAACTCCTTCTTCCAAAACAATAATTATTTCAAGCGCTAAAACAAAAAACGAAATTCCTTTTTACTGGAAAGTGTTTAAAAGTATGCCTGTTTATAAAATTTTGCCTGAATGGTCAGTGAAACAACATTCAATGATGAGGAATTTTTTTTTAGGGATAAAGAAAGAAGCAACAAAAAATTATGTAATACATGTGGCGAAACATGCAGACCCAAACTTTTACCGCTGGGCAATTGGCGCAATTCTTAATTGGCAGAATAAAACTGTTCCTCAAAATATCATTCATATACATGGCATAAATGATAAGCTTTTGCCTTACAAATTTGTAAAGCCTGATATTTCAATTAATAAAGGCGGTCATCTAATGATAATAGAAAATGCGGAGGAAATTTCTGCTGTAATTAAAAAAATTTGCCTGCAATAGCAAATCACAAATTGAAAATATTTAAACTTCTAATGTTACCTGGTTTTCTTTTTTATCTTTCTGCTTATCAAGCTTTTCAAATTTTGAATTATTACTTATGAACTCAGGAACGATTGCTTTCATTTGCTTAACGCAATCCCAGTCGCTCCCTGTTTTGGCGCAAAAAAGAAGGTTGTTTAAAACATCATTAATAATCTTATACTCAACAGGCCGTACTTTCGCTATTTTTATTTTAGCATGATAAGTTTCTGTTGTTGTTTCAAGATCATTCAATACTTCTTCATATAGTTTTTCACCGGGTCTTAAACCGGTTAATTGTATTTTAATATCTTCATGAGGCTTTAATCCTGCCAGCAGAATCATCTTTTCAGCCAGATCTTTTATACGCACAGATTCACCCATATCAAAAATAAAAATTTCATTTCCCTTACCCATTACACCTGCCTCTAAAACAAGCTGGCAAGCTTCGGGTATTGTCATAAAAAATCTCGTAATATCAGGGTGTGTAATAGTAATAGGGCCGCCGTTTTCAAGTTGTGCTTTAAATCTTGGTATTACACTGCCATTTGAATTAAGCACATTTCCAAACCTCGTAGTGATAAACAAAGTTTTTTTAAACCGGTTATGTAATGATTGAATATACATTTCTGCAATGCGCTTTGATGCTCCCATGATATTAGTAGGATTAACCGCTTTATCGGTCGAGATCATCACAAACCTGTCTGCATTATATTTGACAGCCATGTCTGCAATAATCTTTGTTCCATATACATTATTTAAAATAGCTTCCCGCGGATGATCTTCCATTAACGGAACATGCTTGTAAGCTGCAGCATGAAATATTACATCGGGAGTATAAGCAGAAAAAATTTTTTCCATACTATGTAAATCCGTAACGCTGCCTATTAAAAGTTTATAATTAATGTTGCTGAAATTTTCCTGCATGTATAATCCTATTTCATGCAACGGAGATTCAGCTATATCACATAATAAAAGTGTTTTGGGTTCAAATGCAGCAACCTGCTTTACTATTTCACCGCCAATAGAACCTGCTGCACCTGTAATTAATATACACTTATTTTTTAGTGTATTAATTATAGATGCATTATTAATTTGTATAGGTTGCCGCAGCAGCAGATCTTCAATTTTTATATCTCTTAACCTGCGTACTTTAAAAGGATCATCGAGCCATTGCTGGTTATGTGGAAGAATAGAAACTTTTAATCCCTTCTCAATAAAAAACTCAGCCACTTCATTTCTTCGTTTAAATGAAATATTATTAACAGCTATAATAATGCGCTCAACAGCGTTGCGTTTTAAAATTCCCTGAATTTTTTTCATATCATACACCGGTACGCCGCCAATATTTTTGTTCAATTTTGATGTGTCATCATCAACAAAACCCATTACTCTCCAGTTATTAAATTTATCTGTTGTAATGGTTTTTAAAGCCGCCTGCCCCATATCGCCGGCTCCAAAAATGATAACTGGGTTTTTCTTTATTCTTAATGCTGCTTCGAATAGTTTTTTTATAGCCATCCGGCTGCCGGCAAGCATAAAAACAGAAATAAAAAAATTAATTCCAATCACTGAATAAGGAACCAAATGAATCTTTTTATCGAAAAAAAGATTCATTATGATTAAAAAAAAATTAGCACTTAAGATTGCAAGGCAAATTTTTAATACACCACGAAATGTTGTATGCCTGATAATTTCTTTAAATGACTGGAATATAAAAAAGAAAATAATATAAACGGAAAGTGTGATTATGATACCGCCGGTAAAAAATTTTTTATCAATCCGTTGGGTTTCAAAATTAAAGCGTAATAAGTATGATAATATAATAGAAAAAAAAGAAAGGAGGGTATCCATAAATATTATAAACCATCTTGGCATGTAGCCAATATTAAATATTGCGAAAGATTTCATTGGTTAGTATTAGGGGTTAAAAAATTGGTGTTTAGCTAAATAAATATAATACTTTTTTTATTACCCGTTCCAATTCTTCTTCAGTCATATTACTTCCTGAGGGTAAACATAATCCTTTATTAAAAAGTTGATCGCTTGTTCCGTTTCCGTAAAAAGGAGCATCTTTAAACACCGGCTGCATATGCATAGGCTTCCATAAAGGTCTTGATTCAATATTATCCAATTCTAATGCAAGCCTTAATTTTTCATTATTAATTGCACCAGGTGTTTGCTCTTTATCAAGAAGGATTGTTGTAAGCCAACGGTTGCTGTACATTCCATTTAATTCCGCCTGAAAAGAAATTCCCGGATAATGCTGCAGCCTCTCTTTATACGCAAAAAATATTTCTCTTCTTTTCTTTACTCTATCATTTAAAACTGTCATTTGTCCCCGGCCTATCCCTGCGCAAATATTGCTCATACGATAATTATATCCTATTTGTGAATGTTGATAATGCGGTGCACTATCTCGTGCTTGTGTTGCCAAAAATCTTGCCGAACTAACAATATCTTTATTTTTTGAGACAATAGCACCGCCGCCTGAAGTAGTTATAATTTTGTTTCCGTTAAAAGATAAAATTGAGATGTTACCGAATGTTCCAGCCTTTTTTCCAAAGTATTCAGAACCCAAGGCTTCTGCTGCATCTTCAATTACAGGTATTCCATATTCGGCTGCCATTTTCAAAATCTCATTCATTTGGCAGGGCATTCCATATAAATGAACAGGAATAATAGCTTTAGGCTTTTTACCTTTTTTAATTCTGCCTTTAATTGCTTCTTCTAAAAAATCAACACTTATATTCCATGTATCTTTTTCACTGTCAACAAACACAGGTGTGGCGCCCTGATAAATAATTGGGTTGGCAGATGCAGAAAAGGTCATGCTCTGGCAAATCACTTCGTCATCCTTTTGAACACCTAATAATATTAATGCAAGGTGAATAGCTGCAGTACCGGAACTTAAAACCGCAACATGAACACCTTCTCCGAGATAAGAGGCAATATCCGTTTCAAAACCATTTACATTAGGACCTAAAGGAGCAATCCAATTTGTCGCAAAAGCATCGTCTACAAAATCTTTTTCTTTGCCCCCCATGTGTGGTGAAGAAAGCCAGATTTTTTTGTTTAGTTCAATCATTATTTTCTTTTATAATCCTCGCCGGATTACCAACTGCAATTACATTACCAGGTATATCAGACACCACAACAGCACCTGCACCTATTATAGTATTAGGACCTATTTTTTTGCCGGGAATTATAATTGCGCCTGCGCCAATATGCGTGCATTCGCCAACAAATACATCACCACAAAGTGTAGCATTTGGAGAAATATGTGTAAAATCCTGCAGCACACAATCATGATCTATTGAAGCATGACTATTAATAATACAATGCCTGCCGATTTTAGAATCAGCATTTATTAAAACACCACCCATTAAAACACTTCCTGTATCTATATACGCATAAGCAGAAATAATTGCGGATGGATGAATAGCTGTATGATAATCAACGTCAAGCTGCATAGCAATTTTTTTTCTTATTAAATTATTACCAATAGAAAGAATTAATTTATCTGCAGATAAGCTAAAAGGGCCGGGAAATTCAAGACGTGGAAACTTCCAGATTGTTTTTGCAGAATCATCATCAAAAATCCCTGCAACGATTTCGCCGGAACTTTCTAAAATATCAATAACTACCTTAGCATGTCCACCTGCGCCGTATAAATAAATCATTACGTGTTTCCCGTAAATTTTTCGATCGTTGCTGAGTTTTGTTCATTTATCCCTTCAGACTTTAAAACCTTTGCAAAGGTTAGCCATAAAATTTTTAAATCCAACCCAAAGCTTATATGATCGATATACCAGATGTCATATTCAAATTTTTGTTTCCAGGTAATAGCATTTCTTCCATTTACTTGTGCCAAGCCTGTAATACCAGGTTTAACATCATGTCTTCTGTTTTGGGTTTGACTATACAAAGGTAAATATTCAGCCAATAAGGGACGTGGGCCAACTAAGCTCATATCTCCCTTTATAACATTTAGCAACTGCGGTATTTCATCTAAAGATGTTTTGCGAATAAATTTTCCTAATGCTGTTAATCGCTTTTCATCAGGCAATAAATTTGCATGCACATCTTTTTTATCATTCATAGTTTTGAATTTGATAATACGAAATAATTTTTCCTTTTTTCCCGGTCGGATTTGGAGAAAAAAAGGATGCCCGTTATTACTAAAAAAAAGTAAACCGCTTATAATTAAAAAAACAGGAGAAATAATACAAAAAGCAAAACAGCTTAATAATACATCGATCAGCCTTTTAAAAAAATTACGATACAATTCCACAATTATTCTTTTAAATAATTTCCAAACTCAAACTTATTAAATCAATTTTTTATAATCAATGTAAAAATTTTGTTGAGTGTTTAATATCCTCACTTACCATAGAAGAATATATTTTCGCACCTTCATTATTTAAGTGTGAAATATCCTGAAAGTATTCCGGGTGTTTTAAAAAAACAGAAGATTGACTATAATCACTAAATTGAACATTATATTGTTCACATATTTGTCTGGCTATTTGTACTGACGTATCTAAACTATCATTTAAATAATATATAGGTGAAACGAAAACATATATTTTACAATTGGCACTAAGCGCATCTTTAATAAAATATCTGAAATAATTCACTTTTATGCTATCTATATTCCCCACATCCTCTGAATAATTACCTTCCTTTAAAGGTTTATTCAAAATCTTAAATAAAGGCTGGTAACCTTTTTTTATTGTTTCATTTCTTTTAATTAAATTATTGAGCACTATGCTTAAAGCAAGAGAATTATAGCAATATAAACTGGAGAATGTTTTTATTTTTTCATAACGGCTTTTTAAATTAACTACCGGTCTTACTTGCCGGTTAGTTTTATAATATGGCAATAAAACAGAAAGCCTGTTATAACTATTTTGAGATTGAATAAATTCACCTAAATTAATATCTAGAATTATTGCTCGTGATGTATCTCTTTTTAATATACTTTTTAAAACTGCATAGCAATATAATATACCTTGACCA
>JABDGW010000079.1 GCA_013285855.1 Bacteroidota bacterium | reverse complement strand
CGAAAATTTATTAAATCCAATTATTGAAAATTCTGCCAATGAAAATTGGCTTTTTGAACCAGTTTTTTTTAGATTAAAAATATGTGATGATAAAGCAGCTTTTATAAAACTTATCAGCGATAAAAAAATTAAAATTACTGATACAATTTATGAGCAACTGTGTGAACTGATCTCAAGCCGCTTTCCTTCAAAAACATTTACAGCAGAAGATTTAAAAACGCAGGTTGAACTCTATTTAAAAGACACCTCTTTAACCTCTTTATATGAATATGGCGTTTGGGTATTTTATCCCTGGAATAAACATATCGTTCACCTATTAGATAAAGATGAATTTATTGAAGTTATAACCAACCGCAACAAACAAAAAATTACCACTAAAGAACAGAGCCTCCTCCTTACCAAAAAAATTGGAATTATTGGCATGTCCGTCGGCCAAAGCATTGCTTCAGCGATAGCTATTGAGAATTTATGCTCTGAGATAAGGATAGCTGATTTTGATGTTCTGGAATTATCTAATTGCAACAGGATAAAAACAAGTCTTCAAAATTTAGGTTTAAATAAAACTGTTATTGCAGCAAGATCTATAAGCGAAACAAATCCTTTCATAAAAATAAAATGTTTTACAAAAGGTATAACCGAAGATAATATAGACAGCTTTTTTTCTGATGGAGATATGATTGATCTGCTGATAGAAGAATGTGATAATATAGATATAAAATTATTGGCCAGGATAACTGCGAAACAAAACAAAATTCCGGTTATAATGGAAACCAATGACAGAGGAATGATTGATATTGAGAGATATGATTTGAATGAAAATTATCCATACTTTCATGGCCTATTCGAAGGAATAAATTACCAGGATTTAAAGCAATTAAGCAAGGAAAAAAAACTTGGTTATATACTTAAAATTGTGGGCGCACTCAAAACATCTCCGCGAGCTAAGGTTTCTCTTCTTGAATTGAACCAAACTATTTCTTCATATCCGCAGCTTGCGTCTTCAATTTTTTTAGGAAGCGCCTTATGCGCAGATACAGCACGAAGAATTTTATTGAACCACTTTAAAAGTTCGGGAAGATTTTATGTAGACATCGAAGAAATACTTAACGAGCCCGAAAACAAAGATGTTTCTTTTCTGTCTGGTATACCTCTGCCATTAACCTCCGAAGATATGCTGAGAATGGCTGGTGAAACACCTGTCGTTTTATCTGAAAAAGTTTCTGAAGAATTTGCTGAAGAATTAATTACCGCTTCAGTACAGGCTCCTTCATCAGGTAATGATCAACCGTGGAAATGGTTATATAACAATAACAGCTTTTTTTTATTTCATGAAAGAAACAGGTCTTATTCTTTTGGGGATTATAATAACAGGGCTTCTTATATTTCTTTAGGTGCAGCAATAGAAAATTTTATTTTAACTGCACAACATCATTCCTGTAATGCAGAAATTGAATACTTTCCCATCAACGATAAACGCCTTATTGCAAAACTGACTTTAAAAACATCCGGCAAAGTCAATGAACAGTCAGCAAATAAATTATATGAAAACATTTATAAAAGATATACTAACAGAAAAATTCTTCCTAAACAAATTATACCAGAGGAAATTTTAAACCAGTTAACGCAAGTAGCAGAAGCTATAGAAACTGCAAAGGTTACATGGATTAGCGATGAAACAAAGCTTATAACAATAGGAAAAATCATTTCTGCTTGTGACAGGATGCGGATTTTACAATCACACGGGCATTACGATTTTTTTAACCGTGAAATAAGATGGACAAAAGAAGAACTATTATCCAACGGAACAGGAATGGGCATTGATGAATTAGATCTCTCTTCTGAAAACGTAATGGCTTTAAAAATGTTATCAGAAGAAAAAGTAATTGATATTCTCAATAGTTTTAACGGTGGAAATATATTAAGATCTGTTTCTGTGCAAAGCGTTGTTGCAGCTTCGGCGATGTGTTTAATTACAATGCCTGATTATTCACCATCTTCGTTTTTAAATGGTGGTAGAGCAATGCAGCGCCAATGGTTAAAAGCAACAGAACTTTCAGTAGCGTATCACCCAATGGTTGCGCCGTTATATTTTTTCCCAAGACTTTTATTTGGAAACGGCGAAGGATTAAATGATGATATGCAAAAAGAATTGATAGAATTAAGAGAAGAGTTTTTAAAAATTTTCCCAGGTGATAATTTAAGAGGTGAAATTGCGTTAATAAGAGTTTTTATTCCGGATAACGGAATGAGGAAATCTGTAAGACTAAATATTAATGACTTATTCTTATATAAAAATGATTAAAAATTTACAGCGTGACCAAAATAAAGTTTAAATCATCTTTTATTAAACTATTATTTCTTTTTATCCTAATATCCTTCAAAACTTCTTCCCAGGATTTTTCTGATAAAGACAATAATATAAAACTTATAAACACGGGAGTTAGTTATTACGTTGATTCAACAAAAAGTCTTTTACTACAAGAAATTACAACCAAGCCATTTTTACTTTTCGGGAAAGGAATTTTAAATTTTTATACAACAGCAGATAAAAATATATGGGTAAAATTCAGCCTGAAAAATAATTCATCACTACCTACTTTGTTTTTGAATATAGACTATAGCCTAATTGATAAAATAACTTTATATCGTTATAAGAATGATATTCTTATTGATTCTTCTGTAGGCGGCTTTAATATCAAAAATTCATATCAATATCCCTTTTTTAATTTAAATATAAATCCTGGAGAAACGTATGACTATTTAATAAAAGTTGAAAGTAAAGCACCTGTTTTTTTGCCTTTGCAGATAGGTTCTTATACCATGTTTGACAATAAATTTCAAACCAGGGATGATTTTACCGGAATTTATTTAGGTATAATGCTCGCTTTATTTTTATATAATGCGATCATTTACTTTTTTGTTAGCGATAGAAATTATGTATTCTATATTTCATACACAATTTTTATGGCATTAACCCAAACAACTATACTGGGTTATATATGGCGTGTTATAGGTACCGGAAACGTATTTAATTACTATGCGATCATTTTATTCCCATGTTTCGCAGGCATTTCTGTAATAGTTTTTGCTAAGGGGTTTATGAACTTGCGAAATTCCTTACCACTTGTTAATAAAATTTTTAATCTTTTTATTATAGTATATGTAATTGCTGGGTTACTTGTTTTTTTTAATAAGTTCTCGATATCATACAGGCTTATTGATATTAATGTTTTGATACTATCGGTTTATATTATTACTATTTCAATTATAGAAGCAAAAAAGGGTAACCGCCCGGCTTTATTTTTTTTTATTGCCTGGCTTAGTCTTATAATATCGTTGATAATATATGTCTTGCGGAATTTTGGAATTCTATCTTACAATACAATTCCTTCATATTTCTTGTATATTGGCTCAGCTGTACAGACCATTTTATTATCAATTGCTCTGGCAGATAGAATAAATATTTATAAAAAAGAAACTGTATTATCACAGGAAAAAGCATTGAAGGTTTCACTGGAAAATGAACGGCTTGTAAAAGAGCAAAATATAGTTTTAGAAAAGGAAGTAGAAAACCGCACGTCAGAATTAAAACAAACCAACAGCCAGTTAAATGAAGCGCTAAATAATTTAAAAGATACGCAAACGCAATTGGTTGAAGCAGAAAAAATGGCCTCGCTTGGCCAGCTTACTGCAGGCATTGCGCATGAAATAAATAATCCTATCAATTTTGTAAAGTCAAATATTAATCCTTTACGCCTTGACGTTAAAGATTTAATTGAAGTGCTGAATGCTTATGATGAACTGCATTTGCTGAATGACAGCAATAGCTATAAGGAAAAGCTTACTGCAATACAGGAATTAAAAGAGGACATGGATGTTCCATTTATACGCAAAGAAATTGACAGCCTTATTATTGGTATTGAAGAAGGCGCCGAAAGAACTGCAGAAATTGTAAGAGGCCTTCGTACCTTCAGCAGAATTGATGAAGCGGCTTTAAAGACGGTTAACGTGCATGATGGTATTTTATCAACCATTGTATTGCTAAAAAACAATATTCCTTATTATATAAAACTGGTAAAAGATTTTAATGCGCCAGGTGAAATAGAATGTTTTCCCGGTAAATTAAACCAGGTTTTTATGAACATTATAACCAACGCTATACAAGCAATTAAATCAAAACCAGTAAAAGCTGACGAAGAAACTATTACTATAAAAACGCAGGATATAGAAAATAATCAAATAGAAATTTCAATAAAAGATTCAGGGCCCGGTATGACTGAAGATGTAAAACACCGAATTTTTGAACCTTTCTTTACTACAAAAGATGTAGGCGAAGGAACAGGTTTAGGAATGGCGATCGTATTTAAAATAATTCAAAAACATTCCGGGAAAATAAATATTATCACCGCTCCAAATGAAGGAGCAGAATTTATAATAACTTTACCTCATAAGTACGAGGGTTTAGATTAAAGCCGTACTCAATCTGAAAAACCATATATGTTGTCCGAAGATAAAAAAATCAGGGTTCTGTACATTGATGACGAAATCAATAATCTTTTGTCATTTCAGGCTGCCTTCAGGCGCAAATACAAAATTTTCATCGCTTCATCCGGCGCAGAAGGAATGAATATTCTTAATGATGAAAAGGATATACAGGTAATTATATGCGACCAGCGTATGCCCCATTCAACCGGCGTAGAATTTTTCCAGGTTGTACGCAAAGCCTTCCCACAGCCCGTTCGTATTTTGCTTACAGGCTATACTGATGCAGAAGCCATTATTGACGCAATTAATAAGGGCGAAATATTCCGCTACATAAAAAAACCATGGGATGAGTTTGAATTACAAAATGCTGTGCAGAATGCATATGAACTGTACGCAACAAGGCTCCAGTTAAAAAGAAAAGTTTCAGAGCTTGAAAGAACAAATGATGAGCTTAACCGTTTTGTATACAGCACTTCACATGACCTTCGTTCTCCTCTCGCCTCGGTAATGGGCATCCTCAATCTTGCCCGAATGGAAAATTCTGTTGAAGATCCAAATAATTATTTGGGCATGATAGAAACTTGCATGAACAAGATGGATATTTTCATACAAAAAATTATAGAATATTATAAAAGTATAAGAGTTGACGAAGAAATAACTGCAATAGATTTTAAAGATATGCTTAAAGAAAGCATTGACATATGCAGGATGCAAAAACCTTCAGTTGAATTTAATCTTGAAGTGGATCAGCCGGTAACATTTATTAATGATCCTTTCCGCCTTTCCATTATTGTTGATAACCTTATTTCCAATGCAGTAAAATATCAGAAGCCCACATCTGAAAATCCCAAGGTGAATGTTTCTGTTGAAGTAAATGAAGATAAAGCGCAGATAGAAATTGAAGATAACGGTATTGGCATTGTAGAAGAACATCTCAACAACATATTTAAAATGTTCTTTCGCAGCACCACGCATGTAAATGGGCTTGGCATCGGTTTATACATTGTAAAAGAAGCGCTTTCAAGAATCGGTGGCGATATTTCAGTGTCATCAACATATGGCCTTGGCACAAGATTCAGGATCGTAATCCCAAATCAGGCCAAACAGGAAGAAAACGCCGTACAGCTTAATTAGCTTTTTGTTCTCAAAAATTAATTTTTACTTCGTTGATATTTTCCAGGAAATGAAATACCAGAAGTTTTTTATTCTCATTGCATTTATTTCGGTTGCAGCCTGCCATGTTTCTTCTGCATCTAAAGAAAAAACTGTTGTAAAAAATCAGCCTCCCCAAATACCGGGAATTCATTTTATTGAAGACGACTGGAACCAGGCGCTTAAAACAGCAAAAGATGAAAAAAAACTTGTATTTCTTGATATTTATGCAACATGGTGCGGGCCTTGCAAAATGCTGAAGCAATACACTTTTACAGATTCAGCTGTAGGAGAATTCTTCAACAAAAATTTTGTAAATATCTCTGTAGATGGCGAAAAAGGTGCAGGCCCCCAACTTGCACAACAGTATTCTATCGAAGGTTATCCAACTCTAATTGTTGCAGATGCAACAGGAAAACCCGTTTTATTAACCGCAGGTTATATCCCGGCTGATGTTTTAATACAGTTTGGCAATGAAGCTTTAAAAAAAGGAACTCAGCAGTAATTATATAAGTGCTTATATAATGTAAACCAGTCTCATTATTATAAGCCTTTGCTGCCATGACACGCTGCGCCAATAAATAAGAATATTGCGGCATTCATTGAGACCTTTTAAAAATAATAATTGCTGAAATAAAAACCGCAAGTGCGGATCATAACTTATTACTGCCGGTTACATAAAAAATATTTTTGCTTTTATATTATGCCTTAATTTAACTGCGTGCAAGCAAAAGATAAAATACCATTATTCAAAAGCTGGCGCTCGTGGTATGTGTTTGTATTAGCCGTACTTTTCCTGCTCATTATTTTTTTTATATGGTTCACTTATAATTTTTCATGACTGCTGCTGACTGGATAGTATTGATTGCTACACTCCTGCTTATTGTTGTGTATGGTTTATATAAAAGCCGTACCAGCCGTGATCTTGAAGGATATTTTCTCAGTAACCGCAGCATGCCCTGGTGGCTGATATTATTAAGTATAATGGGCACACAGGCAAGTGCTATTACTTTTCTTTCAGCGCCGGGCCAGGCATTTACTGATGGGATGCGTTTTGTGCAATATTATTTTGGATTGCCTTTGGCAATGGTTGTATTATGCATAACTTTTGTTCCTGCATTTTCTAAACTAAAAGTATTTACACCATATGAATTTTTAGAGCAGCGTTTTGATGTAAAAACAAGAACATTTACCGCCGCTTTATTTTTATTATCAAGAGGCTTTTCTACAGGCATCAGCGTATATGCACCTTCCATTATTCTTTCTTCCTTATTTGGCTGGAATATTTTTTATACCAATATTTTGATGGGCGGCATACTTATAATTTATACTGTAAGCGGCGGTGCAAAAGCTGTAGCGTATACACAGCAACTACAATTAATAATTATCATTATTGCTATGTGTATTACGGGCTATTATATTATTCACTTGCTACCACAAAATATCGGTTTTACAGATGCATTAAAAATAAGCGGGGCGTCAGGAAAATTAAATGCAATAACAACAGGTTTTGATAAGAATGGCTTTGTATGGAAAGACAAATACAATATCATCAGTGGTGTTATCGGCGGCTTCTTTTTAGCATTGAGTTATTTTGGAACCGATCACAGCCAGGTTGGAAGATATCTTACCGCAAAAAATAATACACAAAGCAAGTTAAGCCTGCTGATGAATGGCCTGGTTAAAGTACCGATGCAGTTTTTGATTTTATTGCTTGGCGCTTTACTTTTTGCATATTACCAGTTTCAGCCTTCACCTGTTTTTTTTAATAAAGCTGCAGAAGAAAAAACATACGCTGCACCTTACAATGATTCTCTCAAAAATATTAATAAAGAATTTACCAAGGTAAATGTTCAGCAAAAAAACGCTGCATTTAATTATGCAAATGCTTTAAAGAAAAATGATCCGGCCGGTGAAAATGTAAAGCTGCAATTGCAGCAATTAAATAATAAAGCAAATGCTTTACGCACTCAATATAAATCTGTGTTACAAAAGGCAGATCCTTCTGCAGATACTAATGATACCAATTATATTTTTCTGCGTTTTGTAATTGATAAACTGCCGCAAGGTTTGGTGGGTTTATTAATTGCGATTATTTTTCTTGCTTCATGGAGTTCTGTTGCAGCCGCTTTAAATGCTTTGGCAAGTTGTTCTGTCATTGATTTCTATCTGCGGTTTAAAAAGAATGCTGTTAATCATCAACCTTCTTTGCAGGAAGAAGAAAAAAAATACCGCATATCAAAATGGTTTACATTTTCCTGGGGAGTTTTCTGCATTGTAATTGCTGAATTTGCAAACAGGATGGGCAGCTTGATAGAAGCAGTGAATATTTTGGGTTCTTTGTTTTACGGTGTAATTCTTGGCATTTTTCTCGTGGCATTTTATTATAAAAAAATTGGCGGCAGCGCAGTTTTCTGGTCAGCAATTATATCTGAAATTATTGTTGTTATATTATTTATACTCGATAATAACAATATAATCGGGCTTGGCTTTTTATGGTTAAATGTAATTGGTGCAGTTGCGGTAATATTATTTGGCTCATTAATGCAAATGATCCAAAGATCATTTATACTTCACAAATAATTATTTGTTCATAAAATTTTGAAATAAAAAATCGCTGCTACTTTGCACATTTCACTAAAGGTTATGCGTTATTTAAAATTCTTTTTAATCGGATTAATTGTACTGTATATTTTATTAACCGGCATCGGCCTGTTAATGCCTTCATCTGTTACTGTTGGCCGCTCAGTTGAAATAAATGCGCCAATTGATTCTGTTCGCTTTTATACCAATGATCCGGTAAACTGGCGTTACTGGATAAATGGGGCCGACACAGCTTATTTTAAACAGCTTACAAATACAACAACTGAAAAAAATTCAAAAATAAAATTGGGTACTTATACTATTACTATACTGGATAATGATCCAAAATATATTATCACTTCCTGGCAGGGCGAAAGCGCAAGAGAACAATTAAACCGGCTCGATTTATATAACTCTTCAACCGGTGTAACTATAATTAACTGGAGCTTTCAGCAACATCTTAACTGGTATTTCTGGGAACGTTTAAGTGCTATGCTGCGCGATAAAGTTTTTGGTCCTTCCATGGAAGCAAGCCTGAATAAATTAAAGCAGGTTTGCGAAAAATAATCAGATTAATTCAAGTAACACAGCATAAATCTTATCTAATTCTTCATCGTTAATGCAATAAGGTGGCATTATGTAAACTGTATTGCCAAGCGGCCTTAAATAAACATTTTTATCCAATGCTTTTTTTGTAATAGTTGTACTGATAGAATTCAAATAAACATCTTCACCTTGCTCAATTTCAAATGCAAAAATAGTTCCCAGTGTTCTTACATTTTTTATTCCATTCAACTTTCTCAATTGTTGCGCAAAAGCAATATTCCTGTTGGTAATATGTTGTATACTTTCAGTAACATTGTTTTTTTCAAACAAATCAAGGCTTGCATTTGCAGCAGCGCATGCAAGCGGATTTGCAGTAAAAGAATGCCCGTGAAAAAAAGTTTTATGTGCATCATCATTTACAAAAGCGTTATAAATATTTTCAGTGCATGCTGTAACACCTAAGGCCATTGTGCCGCCTGTTAAACCCTTGCTTAAGCAAATGATATCTGGTTTTGTTTGCAGATATTCGCTGGCAAACATTTTTCCTGTTCTTCCAAAACCTGTCATCACTTCATCAGCAATGCAAATGATATTTTTTTGTTTGATAAAAAGCAATAATTCGTCAAGCAAAACAGGATTATACATTTTCATCCCGCCGGCGCCTTGTACCAGCGGTTCGTAAATAAATGCGGCAATTGAATTTTCCTGCTCTGCAATTTTTTCTTTTATTGAATTGATGTTGCTTTCATCAGGCACATCAATAAAAATCACATCTAATAACAGATCATGGAATGCAAGTGTAAAAACACTTCTGTCACTTACACTCATTGCACCAAATGTATCGCCGTGATAAGAATTATTAAAGGCAAGTATTTTATTTCTTTTTTCCGTTGACTGTTGACTGTTGACTATTGACTGATTTTGATTCCACCAAAATTGTATTGCCATTTTTATTGCAACTTCTGTTGATGTTGAACCATCATCACTATAAAATATTTTTGAAAAATCTCCAGGTAAAATTTTTATTAATCTTTCCGCCAATGTAACTGCAGGTTCATGTGTAAAGCCTGCAAAAATTATATGCTCTAATTGCAGTGCCTGCTGATAAATTTTTTCGGCAATATATGGATGCGCATGACCATGAATATTAACCCACCAACTGCTTATCGCATCTATGTAAGCATTTCCATTTTCATCAAATAAAAAACTGTCTTTTGCTTTTGAAATTGCAATAGGTCCAGTCATATTTTTTTGCTGTGTGAAAGGATGCCACACATATTTACTATCACGTTCAAGCAAATTCATGTAATAAAGATTTAACTGAAACGAATTATTTTCTGCGGAACGAAGGTTTAAGAATTTGCAGCAACATCAGCAAAACTGTTTGCTAAATAACCCTGCATTTCCTGCTGATAATTTTTAGCAACAGTTGCAGCAGCTTCTTCAAAATTTTCTTTGCCCGATGCATAAATTACAGACCGCCCAACATTTACTATAAGGCCGCAATCTTTATTCATTCCATATTTGCTTACATCATTTAAACTTCCACCTTGTGCACCGATGCCGGGAATTAATAAAAAATTTTCAGGAATTATTTTACGAATATTTTCAAGCTGCGTTGCCTGCGTAGCCCCAACAACAAACATCAGGTTTTCAGGCGTTCCCCATGTTGAGATTTTGCTGATGATTTTTTCATAGAAAAATTTATCATCGCTTGTTTTTAGATATTCAAAATCGTTGGCCCCTTTATTTGATGTTAATCCAAGCACAATCGTAAATTTATTTTTATACTCAAGAAACGGACGAATACTGTCTTCGCCCATATAAGGCGCAACAGTTATTGCGTCAAAAGCAAATGTTTCAAAAAAAGTTTTTGCATATTGTGCAGAAGTATTGCCTATGTCTCCGCGTTTTGCATCGGCAATTTTAAAATGTGTTGAAGGAATATGTGCTAAAGTTTTTTCAATAATCTCCCAACCTTTCGTACCAAGCACTTCATAAAATGCCGTATTAATTTTATAGCCTATGCAATAATCTTTGGTTGCATCAATAATGGCCTTGTTGAATGTAAAAACTGCTTCAGGATGCGATTGAAGATGTATGGGAAGTTTTGTAAAATCTGTATCAAGTCCAACACAGAGATAAGACTGTTTTGCTTTGATTTGTTGTATAAGTTGAGAGCGGTCCATAATAAAAGTAAATTCAAATTATTTTCATATTAAATCACTCATTAAACAACTGAAATGTACCAATAATAATGGACCCACTCGCTGCGATAATAAGTATTAACCTTGTCCTTGTTTCAGATTGTTTTGTTAGAATCAAAAATTCATTTGGATTATCAGAATTATAAAGAATATCAATCTTATCACCAATCTTATATTGTCCTGTATAGAAAAATGCAAAATCACTTTTATACTCTGCAGTTATCCACTCTAATTTTTTTGTTACAAAACGAACTGTAACAATATTATTTACATTATAATCAAGGCTTGAATTATGGCCTGATTTTCTGCCTAATTCAAAAACAATTCCTTCTGCTTTCTCTCCATTACTTATTGTTTGACTTTTTTTAAAAAAAGCATATAGCATCAATGCCAAGCCGCACACCAGAAATAAATAAGGTTGTAAATTTTGTAATTGAAAATTATTCATTGAGTAAAAACTTTATTTTTTCTTTCTTCCATAGTTAACGCAATTGATTTTGCATCTTCATCTCCTGTTTTTAAATGCTCGATAATGTTTTCATAACTTTTCTCATCACGATTCTGGCTTAATTTAAATATATGTTCTATTGAAGTGATCTCAATCTCAAAACCTGCAATTGCTTTCATCATGTTGTTTACATAATCTTTATCTAACTTTTGTACAAGTGAAGGTGAATGCGGATTATTTTCAAATTTTTCGGTGAGTTGCGTAAGTAAATTGTGCAGGAAACTTTCATCTTTAAAATTTAAAATTCCATGTGCATGAACTGCCTGGTAATTCCACGTGCTGCCTATATTTTGTTGTGAGTACCAGCTTGCGCTTACATAAGTATGCGCACCTGAAAATATAGCGAGTACATTTTTATTTTGTTCAAAAGCTTTTGTGTGTTTTTGATTGCGCATTATATGCGCTCTTAAAAAAATCTTTTCATCTCTTTCTTCCATTAATACCGGAACATGTGTAACAACCGGTTTATTATTTTCATCGCATCCGCATAAAGTAATAAAAGGATGTGCGTGCATAAAGTCAATCACTTCTTTTTGATTGTTTGCCTTAAAATGAGGAAGATTATACATGGCAGATAAAATGAATGCAAAGATTGATAAATTAAATTAAAAGCCCCGCATTTGCGGGGCCATCTTACATATTCATCACCAAAAATAATTAATTTAAGCCGCCGCCCTGGCTGCCTACACGCTGACCTTCTTCTTCCGCGCCTGTTTTTCGTTGCCT
>JABDGW010000078.1 GCA_013285855.1 Bacteroidota bacterium | reverse complement strand
TTGTTATTAATTCTTTGAAGGGCCCAAGATCAGCAACTATGCTTAAGTTGCCGAGATTATTTTTCCATTTATCGCCAACGCTTGAAGAATCTGTAACATAATTGATAAGTGTTTTTGTAGTACCGCCTGAAGAAGGGTCGCTTGCATATTTTACATACAGATGTAAAGTATCACCATCTTTACCTATAATATCAAATGAAAGATCATCAGGCACTTCAAAACCGCTAATAGCTTTTTTCAATCCTGAAGAGATAATATCTGTTACTGCCTGAGCACCGCTTTCAACAGGTATAACATTGTTTAAATTGGGGAAAGGTCCTTTGCTGTTTAATAATCTATAAGCATCTGCAAGCAAAGGCGTTTCAGATTTTAATTGTGTGTTTGCAAACTGATCAATATGCGGATCGGTTAATAATAATTTTTGTGTGCCGGTATTTTGCACATAACCATAACGTATGTTATACGAAACATTATTTACCAGCGAATCGGGAAATGCAATCCTTGCTATATTGTCATTGCCATTTAGTATAAAATCTTTTTTTCTATCGCGTTCACCTTTTCGTATTACAGGAACACTTAGTTTGTTTGTAACCGGAGTAACATTTCCGCTTCCTTTATCTACTTCAACAACACTCCAGCTAC
Organism: Bacteroidota bacterium; assembly: GCA_013285855.1. GTDB lineage: Bacteria > Bacteroidota > Bacteroidia > Chitinophagales > Chitinophagaceae > Parafilimonas. Next base: position 11,575 of record JABDGW010000078.1, on the reverse strand, counting down.
CTTCTGATGGTAACTGCACAGAACCTTTTGCGGCAACAACAAAAATGATATCGTTATTGTTATCGTTTTGATAGGATGCAGCAACATCAATGCGGTTTACCTTCATCAATTGTTCTGAACCGCCGATCTTCATTGTGCAATCAACAGAACCGCCAATTGAATTTTGCTGCCGGTTAAAAAGTTCTTTCAGCATGCCAGGTGTAATCGGAACACCCTGCGGCTGAATTTGTAAATAGCCTTTAATACTCTTCCCGGTTACTCTTCCATTTGAAGCACCGGCACTGATATTTTCTATCGCAATATCAGCATCAAATGTTACTGCCCGAAGCAAACCTGGTTGAGGTGTTCCAATTTCAGCATCACCTGCAGAAAGCTGTTTTATAAATTTACCACTGGTATTAAAATAGTAGTCGCCGTTTTGCAAAGTATGATCAATTGTTACAGGCGGCTCGTTTAATTCTTTTATGTTATGAACATTGAAAAGCCCGCTGATAAGCCCCGGATGAAAAGCAAAGGGATTATCGAAACTTACCGGGTTATTTCCTGCATCCCTTCCTTTAAAAGAAAAATCAAAAAGCCCATCACTTTGCGCAACCCATCCACTGTCTTCACGATAAATAACGGCATTACCATTTCGATGGAAGGTGATTGTACGTACAACTTTAATTCCCCATGGATAAAGTATACTTACAACCTGCACCACTTCATGTGATACGCGGCCAATTAAAACATCAAAACGAACTTCACTTGTTTGAGCAATCTGTGCATCAGGATTATGCCAATCGCTGTACATGTTTGCACCATAACCAGAAAAATCTGTAAGTATTACCGGAACACCGTCCGCTTTCATTTCAGGCACTTTTGTATCGGCATTCCTGTAAAAATCATTCAGAAAAATGTTATGAACAGAATCGCCAAGAATACTTTTACCAATAAGGTTTCCATTAATATCGGCTACATTTTCTAACTGGTTTGTCATGCCGGGCAATTGTGGCCTTCCGCTCTCAGTTGATGAAGTAATACGAAATTGCAAACCGCCCTTTACAGTAGTAGTTGATGGTTTAAATTCTGGTCGTATAAAATCTAAGTTGCCTTTTACAGTTGCATAGGTTTCAGAAAAATATTTTAATATGGCAAGAGATACTTTGCCATGCGGCAAACCAAATATGATAAAAGTGCCGGGATTTTTTGCACCAGCACTAAGATTATTTTTAAATCTTTCAAGATGCTTGAGCGGATCAATATCAACTGGATTAATATCGAACTGAGTGAATATAGATGGTGGCCCGTTATCGGGAAAAGAAAGAATGCCCTTCGGCGGATCTAAAGGCAACACGCCTTCATCAGCTAAATTGTTTAAAGGCTCCCACGAAACATTTGGTAATGTAAATGCATTAAGCAATAGCATTGGTGTTTGCAGGTTCATTTTTTCAATAGTCACCACGCCGCTGCTTATAACTGATGCATTTCCCTGCTTTAAAAAACGGTAACGCTGGTTGTTCCAAACCATACTTACGCCAAACAAATCATAATTTGTGCTCAGATCAAGCAGTGAAAATAAATTGCGTCCATAAACATCCTTGTCACCAATGCCACTCATCAATGAATATTCCTCTATAATCTCTTCTTCAAAAAATTGCTCTATTGCCTGGTTAGTAACATCCGTTCCTGTTGACTGATCAGTAAGCGATCTGAATAAATCGGTTAACAGATCAAAATCCACATTCACTGTTGCATCATCTATAATATTTGCATCATCCCAAATACAGGTTGACATTACATAATTACTTAGCAATGACAGCCACTCTGAAACTGCGTCTATATTTTTTAATTGTTCAACATTAATTTCATTAGTTAACCTATTGTTCGCGGTGTACGGATGCGGAAGAATAGGATTTAAAATAAACAAGCCATATACTATAGTAAGATTGGCTTTTGTAAGAACATTGTTATCATCAAACGCGCCTGCAAGTAATAGAGATGCAGGTGGTGTTGTAATCATGTATGCATTGGTAATTGCAAACTGGTATATCTCCGGTTTTTGAAGATGATTAAAAGAAGGAGTTGCCTGTAAAAGCATATCCTGGTCATAGATCAGAATATTTTTTATGGTATCGCTTACATATTTTATATAAAGGCTATCAATAGTATTTGGTGAAACAGATTCGCCATCTGCACGATAAGGTTTATCTGTTTTAAAATTTACATCAGCCGTGGTAGTAATTGATTCAAAGCCTGATTGATCGCTGTAATAAATAAAAGGTTTATTGTTTTTGAAAAACAGTTCTGCCGTAGTTCTTATGTTTGATGCAATATCTCTTTTCCATAGTTGATATAATTCTGTATGCTGGTTGAATAATGAAAATGCATCAGCAACCGAAAATTTACCAGGCTCTGCCATAACTAAAGGGATATTCATTTTTACTACTCCATATAGTTTATCAAGTCCTTTCCATTGATAGAATAATCCGTTGCCGCAGAGTATGGAAAGCGCTCCGTTGCCAGCTACTGCAAAAGGCTTTGTAATATCACTGATCACTGCGACACTCAAACACCAGCCTGAAGAAATTACGCTGGCTTTTTGTTCAATATTGAAAAACTCCGATTCGCAATCTGTTATTTCAAATTCAGGTTTATCAGTGTTTAAAGGAAATACAAGCCTGTTTAAAAAAGTATTAAAAGTAATGGCACCTCCTTGTTGCCATGAAAAATTTCTTTGGTCCCCATAAAGCGTCCAATTACTATCTGATAATTGAGCCACATTAAACTTACCTGAAGCAAATTGTAATTCAATTGATGATGGTAAATTGATAACTGAGTTTCTTGCATCAATACCAAAATTGCTACTACCTGTTGCGGCAAAAGTGTTATTTAATTCAAGACTTATATTAAAACTTTCAGTCGCGGCAATAGTAAGTATGTTATTAATAATAGGATGAGATGAACTTAAATTAAGTGTTCCGCTATTTATATTCAATCCTGCATATTGGTTTGAAGCAAGACCTATAGCAAACAAGTCTGCGCGTAACCATATACTGCCCTCTGCAACTTTATAGGTATTCGTATTTAATTGAAAAATAAAAAGGCTCAGCGGAACCAACATGATGGGGGAAGTATCGCCGCTTATATAAACAGGAATGAGCTTTTCGTAAAAATAAAAGTCAAACCAAAAATTACGACCGTCAACTCCTGATAATGGTCCTATTGTGAATTCAGGTTTTGCGCCTCTTGCCCATGATGGTGATGAAGCAGATACTCTGCTCGAAATAAAAGGGGTTTCTCTTCTGTAAACTTTATATTTTTTATCTGTGTTTACTGTTGATGTGCTTATATCATTAAGAAGCGATTGCTTTTGAAATAAATTTTTATCAATCAGAGTTTTGCTTTCATTCTGAAAGAGATTCATTTCATCTGTATCAATATCTGATTGTGCAAGCAGGCTTATAAGTTGTTTTACTGAATCAGGCTGTTGTTCCGGGGCAAGGTTATGTAGCAGCGTAAACATATTTACATCCAAAGAAGAGGATGGCATATCGGTTGTTTTTCAGGTGTAGCAATTCTATAGTAGCAGCATCACCATACAAAGTAAATGAAAAGAAATTTAAATAATGTATTTGCTTTTCGATAGGAAATAATCATTCTATAATAATCTCGCCAGCTCGCCATTCATAAATTTCTTTAATGGAATTTTAATAAGAATTCATTCGCTCTTTTCAATAATCTTGCTCAATGAACATTGGCACCAAACAAAACTTATCCTTGAAATATGTATTTCGCAGTGAAACACGCATTCTGCGTGCAAAGGCTACTTTCCGATACAAAACTTACTGAATATATAATCCAGTTGATCTTCATTAGTGATCTGCCCTGTAATTTCACCTAAGAAGTGTAAGCAACGGCGAATATCCAAGGCAATAAGATCGCCGGGTATTTTATCATCCAAACCTTTTCTTATATCAACTAAAGCATCATTTACTTTTTGCAATGCTTCATAATGCCTGGCGTTTGTAATGATAACATTTTCCGTGTTGATATTTCCGCTGCTTACTTTATCAACCAGTTCTTTCTTTAAAAGATTTACATGTGTATGTTCTCTTGCTGAAAGAAATAAAATATTAATTGCTGAAAATTTTTTTATAATGTCATCCGCATTCATCAGGTCAAGCTTGTTGCCTGCGAGTATAAAATTTTTATTGATTGTTTCTAACTGCTGCTTTTGCGAAAGTATATCTTCATTTGTTTCGTGCACGCAATCAAATAAATAAACAACAATGTCTGCACTGCGCATTTTTTCAAAACTTTTTTCAATGCCAATGTTCTCAATTTCGTTTTCACCTGATCGTATTCCGGCAGTGTCAATCAACCTGAATAAAATGCCGTCTATATTAATAATTTCTTCAACCGTATCACGCGTTGTCCCCGCAATTTCACTTACAATGGCGCGGTTCTCATTTAGTAAAGTATTTAACAGGGTTGATTTTCCAACATTGGGCTTGCCAATTATTGCAACCTGCACACCATTGCGAATTACATTGCCCAGTTTAAATGATTGCAGTAAGCTGCAGGTTGTTTTTTCTGCAGAAGTTATGAGATGATATAATTGAGTGCGGTCTGCAAACTCAACATCTTCCTGTGAAAAATCAAGCTCCAATTCTATTAATGCTGAAAATTTTAAAAGCTCTTCACGCAAATTTTTTAAAGCGTTAGAAAATCCGCCACGCATATTTTGTAATGCTGTTTTGCGGCTTGCGTCCGTATTGCTTGCAATAAGATCTGCAACGGCTTCTGCCTGTGTTAAATCTAACTTACCATTTAAAAATGCACGTTGCGTAAACTCCCCTGGTTTTGCAAGCCTCGCTCCTTTTTCAATACATACATCAATAATTTTTTGCTGTATAAATGAGGAACCATGGCAGGAAATTTCAACAACATTTTCACCGGTATAAGAGCGCGGAGACTTAAATAAAGAAACTACTACTTCATCAATAACTTCATTTTTATCTTTTAAAATACCAACATGTAAGGTGTGCGATGGTTGCACGGTTAAATCTTTATGTACAAAAATTGAATTGATGATCTCAATTGCTTTATCGCCGCTTATGCGCAGTACTCCAATGGCGCCAATGCCAGGCGGCGTTGCAATTGCTATAATAGTATCATTCCAGTTATTCAAAAGTTTTGTGTTTGTTCAAAAGTAATCTCATATGTATCCTCCGGCAAATTCTGATTTATACAAAATAAAAAAAGCCGTTACAAACATAACGGCTTACTACATAATTGGTGATTATTTAAACTTTTTTCCAATGTCCGGCAACCCAATAATCGCCTTTTGCTTCACTTGTCCAATGCCCCGGAACCCAAACATATCCGGAACGTGGTGCAACCCAATGGCCGTTTGTTTGCACATAAGCTCCCTTTTTTACTGTCCATTCATCATCAACCCAAACATAATTTGAATGTGGTGCGGTAGTTCTTGTTGTCACTACCACTGTAGGTCTTGTTTTTACGTATAATCTTGTTTGTGCCTGGCTAACTGACACTGATCCTATTAGAACAAACATTGCAAGCAGGAATTTCAAAAATTGTTTCTTCATAAAATTTTATTTTGAATGAAATAAATCAAACGCTGTGCTAAAACCTCTTACCATTATTTATTTAGAATTCCGTTTGCTTAAATGATTGTTGTAAATTATTTAATGGGGAAAAATATACCAGCATGGAAACTGAGATTATTAAAATTGCTGAACCCGTTACGCTTATAAGAAACCATATTATAATCAGCCCCTAACTTAAATCCTGATTTACTTATACTGCTAAATGGAATTACTATACCGGCACCACCCTGCAGCATAAATGAAGCACTGTTATCTGTGCTGCCGAACTCACCCAAATATTGAGTGAAGTTTATAATCCCTAACCCTGCACCCGCATTTATATAAGGTTGCACAACCGATTTTTTTCCGTCTAAAGGATACAATTCTGCTTTTGCCAATACAGGCATTATCTGTACTGAATTACTTAATACCGCAGAAGTAGTTTCATTGTCGCCGGTCTTGTATAAATTCCTTGGATATTTCTGATAAAAATCCTGGAAGCCCAGCCCAAGTCCGAATGAAAACCTATCGTTTACATTATACAAAATATCTCCTGTTACCCCACGTGGAGAACCATTACTTATCACATTATTTTTAAAGTCGCCCATGGGCAATGCATAACTGTATTGTATATTCATTTTAACCTGACCTTTCTGCGCATTTACCTGAGATGCCAACAAAATGCATAATGCGAAAGGCAAATATTTTAATGGTTTCATAATTTATTTTTAATTGCTTTGTAAATAAGTTGATTGATCAAACAATGCTTTTACGATAGTATCTGCGTTGGATGCGTTAAAAATTCCCTCTCCTCTTATCAGGCCATTCCAGATAACATCTATTTTGTTTTTTGTTCCGGCATTTTTTAAATCAAGCATATCTATACTCATTGCCCCTTCTGTTATTTGATAAATTCCGTAGCTTGACGGTATATAATAATTATAGCCGCTATAGCCCCAATAATACGGATCCCAATAACCGCCATAATAATCCCAGTAATCTGTATAACTATAATAACCTGTGGCAGTATTATAAATGCGGTTAACATCCACGCCTATATCAGGATTGCTTTGTTTGCTTACAAGCGCATACCCTTTAAGCTGCATATATTTATTTACAGCATCAATATAGGCCTGGTCAACCACTGTAAGATCTTTATATGAGCCGCCATTATTTAATACAACAACAGAATCTGAAATGCTGTAAGTTTTATAGCTGCTAAAATCTGCTGTTGAATCATGGTTTGTAATGTAAATTCTCGATTCTTCCTGGTTTAGATTATTTAATGGCTCCTTGGTGCAGCCAAAAAATATTGCAGTACAGCAAGAAAAAACTGCAATCATTAACTGTTTGCTTTTCATGTGTGTTTTTTTTATTTTAATTGCGATATGTAATTGACGACGCCAATTTTTTTTAATCTTAATTATCGTCAAATTCTATTTCACCAAAAAATATTGTGGCTAGTATTAACCTGAAAAATTTTTATGGCTTGTATAGTTTAAGTAGAAGTAAAACCAAGAGTAGAATTTATTTAGATTATAATTCGTTTAAAGAGAACGTTGTTTATAAAAAAAGTTTAACGGGTTTACTATTTTTTATAAAACTTTTTATAAAAAAAATGCCGGTATAATACCGGCATTTTTTAATAGGTTTATTACTAAAAGCTTTATGGAGTTCCTCTTCCTCCTATTATTGCAAGCAGCAGAGAAATTATAGCAAGAACGAGCAATATATGAATTAAACTACCTGCGGTATAAACAAAAAATCCAAGCAACCATCCAATAATCAGGATAACGGCTACGATGTACAAAATACTTCTCATACTATAAATTTTAATTAAGTTTTATAAAAAAATATGCCAGTTTAATTATACCCGAAACACTCTTTAATTACATTTTATTAAGGTTTTATCGAGAATTATATTCTACATAATCAGCTACATTATCTTAGCCGGAAGCGTTATAATAAAATTGGTTGATTTACCAGGTTCTGAATTTACTTCTATGCTTCCATTATGCGCCTGTATTATATTTAATGTAGATGCCAGTCCTAAACCAATGCCATTTCTTTTAGAAGTATAATAAGGTTCAAACAATCTTGGTATTTTATCTTCACTTATACCAGAACCGTTATCTGTAATTTCAATAACTGCAAGTTCATTTTCTTTTTTAATTTTTATTGAAATTCTTCCATTAGTATGTTCGATGGCTTCTACAGCATTAATTAAAATATTCAGTAAGGCTATTACAATTTTTTCATAATCAAGGCAAATGTTTATTACCTCTGAAGGATATGCAACCTGCAATACAATGTTCTTTAAATTTATCCTGTCTTGTGCAGCACTTACAATTTCGTCTATTACAGATTGAAGTGTAGCATCTTTCAACTGCATTTCAGAAGGCCTTGAACTATTGAGCAATTCTTTTATCAATTCATTTATACGGCCGCTGTTTCGGTAAATAATATCAAAGTAAAGAGCATTTTCTTCTGAAACATCTGTGCTGCGCAAGTGTTCGCAGGCAAGGTTAATATTGTTTATCGGATTTCTAACTTCATGCGCAAGTGTACGCACCAGCCGCCCTGTTGCTGCTAATTTTTCAGCACGTAATGTTGCGCGCTCTGCTTTTTTAATTAAAGTTATATCATGAATAATTCCCTGATAATACGTTTTATTATCAACACTTCTTTCTTTCGTAGCTGAAATAACACATTGCCTGGGTTGATTTTTTTTATACCGTATTTCCGCCTGCCATCCGTCAACATAACCTTTATGCTTTAATTCTTCAGCAAGTTTTCTTGATAAATAATTATCTGTAAGTAATTCAGGCAATTTTGATCTAAGCAAATAATCTTCTTCGCATGATAACAAATTTCCAAATGCAGCATTTACCTCAGTAAAAGCAAGTTTATCATCTGTTACAAACAATGCATCACTTGATTTGTCAAAAATATTCCTGTATTTTTTTTCCTGTGTTCTTAATTCATTCAGTATTACTGCCCGGTTAATTGAATAGCGTATTGAACGCTCCAGCTTTTCGCTGCTTAGCTCAGCTTTGATTAAATAATCGAATGCTCCCAATTTCATTGCTTCCTCATCAATATGTATATCGCCCTTGCCGGTAAGCAAAATAAAAGGTGAATCAGATTCAAGCTGTTTTGCTTCTTTTATAAGATCTATGCCTGTTTTTGCTCCGAGCCTGTAATCAACAAGATATACATCATGTTTTTCGCTCCTTATTTCATTTAAGGCATGCTTATAATTATAACACCAGTCTATAACAAAATTTTTACCCGGTATGCTTTTTAAATAATCACTTGTTATAAAATAGTCGTCTTCATCGTCATCAATTATAAGTACATTAATATTACTTGTTATCATTTTACATCCTGGTTTTTTTGAAGTGCAATAAAGAAAGCAGCACTTTTGCCCAGCTCACTTATTGGCAGCCACATGGTATTGAGCTAGTGCTTATACAAAAAAAGATTTTGCTATAAAGTTGAAAAAAATGTTTTTCATATTCGCCCTCCTTCATCACTTATTGTTTAGCATCTGGTATTCTTTTATTTTATTGTATAGAGTTTTCCTGTCAATCTTCATAAGTTTGGCGGCCTTGCTTTTATTAAAATTTACCTGTTTTAACGCTGCTAAAATTGTTTCATATTCTGCATCAATACTGGCAGATTTTAAGTCAAGATTCCCCGGCCTGGGCGCTTGAATCTGTGGTGCTTGCACAGGTTGAGTGTGCGCAGTTTCAGTAATTGTATTATTTTTTAATGGCTGCGCAGGCACCAACTCATTTAATTTTTCGTAATTGGTTATTTCAAAAGGTAAACTTTTTAACTCAACTTCATCGCCATCGCTTAATAATACCGCACGCTTCACCACATTTCTTAATTCTCTTAAATTGCCATACCAAACATAACTGTTAAACGCATCAATAACATCCTGCGAAAAACCTTTTACAGTTTTTTCCAATTCTTTATTGGTAACACGCAGAAAATAATTTGCGAAGTGCATTATATCTTCCCTTCTCTCACGCAAAGGAGGAATTTCTATACTAAACTCATTAAAGCGATGATACAGATCTTCTCTGAATTTTCCTGATTGGGTTGCATTCCATAATTTTTCATTACTGGCAACAATTATTCTTACTTCCAGTTCAATATCTTTTACGCCGCCAACACGCCGCATTTTTCTTTCCTGCACTACGCGTAATAATGAAACCTGCACTTCATAAGAAAGATTGGCAACTTCATCTAAAAAAATCGTTCCTCCATTTGCTAACTCAAAACTTCCAACTTTTTGATTGAGCGCACCTGTAAAAGAGCCTTTTTCATGACCAAATAATTCGCTTGCTGCAAGATCTTTACTTAAAGCGCCGCAGTCAATAGCAACAAAAGGTTCTTTAGCACGCTTGCTATGCCGGTGAATTTCGTTGGCAACTGCTTCTTTACCGCTGCCGGTTTCGCCATATATTATTACACTATAATTAGTGGGTGCAACTAATTTAACCTGTTTTAATATTTGCTGAAAAGCCTGGCTTGGACCAACTACATAATCCTCATGCATTTCAAATTCCACGTCAGCATTACTTGTGTTTGCGGTAACACCTTCCTGCCTTCTGCCAGATTGTGCAGCAGGTTGCTTTCTTACAACCTCACCATTAGCCAGTGCTTGCTTTATTGTAACTAAAATTTCATCGGGGAAAAGTGGTTTAGTAATATAATCATACGCTCCGTGACGCATTATCTCTACTGCGCTGCGCACATCGCTGTAACCTGTGATAATTAAAAAGGGAAGTGCCGAATTTGATGCTTTCATTTTTTGCAGTACTTCAAGGCCGCTTATATCTTCTAACCTTAAATCGCATAAAACTATATCAGGCATATTCTCTTCATACCATGTCAGCGCTTTTTTGCCGCTGGTAAAATCAATTACCTCATAATTATTTCTCTCTAAAAATTTTTTGAGAAGAAGACACATGTCCCTGTCATCATCTATCACTAAAACTTTAGTCATTAAATATTTTCTTTGTAATGGTTATAAATTAAATTAAATTTTCTTATGTACCTCGTTATGCAACTACAAGACCAATTTAAAAACCATTCATATATAATGGAACATAATACTTTCAAAGGTAAATTTAAATAGCTATTGGGGAAGTTAATCTACGTTAAATAAAGGAAAGCCGCAAATTGGTATATTCAGACTTATTAAGTTTATAAATGGTTGCAACTTAACCATGAAGAAAGAACTAAACACTTTTATTTAGAATCGCTAAAAACTAAATACAAATAAATAGCTTAACTGCTTAAAAAAAACTTTAGGCATATTTTTTATTGCTAACTATGGTCATGAGCTCAAAAAAAGTTTTAATCATTGATGATGAGGTGGATTTATGCACATTATTAAAAAACTTTTTCACAAAGCAGCATTATGAAGTTGTTGTTTCACACAAACTTTCTGACGGTTTAAGAGAAGCGCTTGATTTTTTACCTGATATTATTTTTCTTGACAATAACCTTCCTGATTCGCAAGGCTGGACAAAAGCAGAATGGTTTTTAAACGAATTGCCTCTGGCAGATATTTTTTTAATAAGCGCATATAAATTTATGCCTTCAATACCTGATAATCCCCGGCTCACCGTAATCGAAAAACCTTTATCGCTTAAAGCAATTGAAGAGCTTATATCATAATCCTGCTTTATTATTAAATAACGAACAGTGATAATGAACGACGCAAACCTGTCACATGCTGAATTTATAGAAATAACAAAAGACTATTCCCGCACAGCACAGGCAGCAAGACTTATTTATGTAAGTGATAAAGAACAAGGAATACTGCGCCTGAAAAAAGGCAAAGGCTTCGCTTATATTTTTAATAATACTGCACTAAAAGATAAAGATCATTTAGAACGCATAAAAAAATTAGTGCTGCCACCTGCATGGAAAAATGTTTGGATATGTTATTATGAAAAAGG
>JABDGW010000077.1 GCA_013285855.1 Bacteroidota bacterium | reverse complement strand
GGATACAAATCCATTCCTACACCAGACACAACAGGTGCATTCCAGATTAACCAGCGTACCCGTTTTAATGTTGATTACAGAAGTAAGATCGTTGATGTGTTCCTATCACTCCAGGATGCACGTGTATGGGGACAGCAAGATCCGAGAGAAGGACAAACAGGTACAAGCACAACTGTTACGCCTGCAACTACTTTCCCAATATACTTTTTTGAAGCCTATGCAGAACCGCATTTTAATGATAAACTTTCTTTAAGAATAGGAAGGCAAAGAATCTCTTATGATAATCAGCGTTTATTCTCTGAAAATAACTGGAGGTTGCCAGGTAATTCTTTTGACGCTGCAAGATTGATCTATAATAACAAGATCAACTTTGCCACTGAATTAGTTTTTAGTTATCAGCAATCTGGCGAAAATGTTTTTACAACAAAATATCAGCCTTTAGTATCAAATTACAAGTCGCTTGTTGTGCATTATCTTAACTGGAAAGTATCAGACAGGTTTGCACTAACAACCCTCAATACTATGGATGGTTATCAAAGCTCTAATCCTGCAAAGTATACTACCACTTTTCAACGTTTTACAAGTGGTGGCAGGTTAGAATATTCAACTTATAATTGGTATTTTACAATTGCAGCATATAAACAATATGGCAAAGATTCAACAGGTAAAAAGATGGATGCAGATTATTTTCAGCCTGAAATAAAATATACATCTGGCACAGGCAGTTTTAATGCACGTCTTGGTTTGGAATATTTCAGCGGTCAAGACAGTTCAACGCATCCAAAAGAAAACAAAAGCTTTTCACCATTGTATGGCACAGCGCACAGCTTTATGGGTTATATGGACATTTTTGATGTACCGGCTGATTTCAACAATGCAGGTATGATCAATCCTTACTTTATCCTTCAATGGAAGGGCAAAAAAGTATCTCTTCTGATGGCAAATCATGTATTCTTTTCCCAATCACAGTTTGTGTATAAAGGAGATCCTATTGATAAATATCTGGGTTTTGAAAACGACTGGAAATTCAATTATACCCCGAATAAACTAATAGATTGGGAAGTGGGATTCAATTGGGCTAAGCTTACTCATTCTGCCACTATTATTAAAAAGGCAGGTGATGCTTCGTTAACACCATACTTTATTTATTCAAGCATTCGCTTCACGCCAACGTTTGGAAAGATCACATTTTAAATAATAATAATTAAATTCAAACATTTTTAGCTTAACTCCTATTAAACTTATAGATTTAATCTGAAAATGACATGAAACGATTCATATAACAAATAAAAAATAAAAACCATCACATGAAAAAAAGATTTTCGGTCATCACTGTTGCTTTGCTTGCTTTTATTATAAATTTTAATGGAGTACCGGCGCATGCACCTTCGCACATAACTGCAAATTCTCCAAAAACAATTTCTATTTCTTTTTCAGGTGCATTTGCATTGTACCCGCTTGTGCAAACATGGGCTGCAGAATATAACAAAACACACCCTGATATACGATTTGATATACAAGCCGGTGGTGCAGGTAAAGGCTTAACCGATTGCCTTGCCGGGGCTGTTGATGTGGGTATGTTTTCACGTGAATTGACAGATGCAGAAAAAGCAAAAGGTGTTTGGTCAATTGCTCTTTGCAAGGACGCAGTTATTCCTACAATCAATGCAAAAAATCCTTTCTTAAAACAGTTGCAAATACGTGGTGTAAAAAAAGCTGAATTTGCTTCAATTTTTGTTGATCACAGCATAGATACCTGGGGCGATCTTTTAGGTACAAAAGATTCTAAAAGAATAAACGTGTATACAAGAGCCGATGCTGCAGGCGCTGCAGATTCATGGGCTGCTTTTTTTGGTAAGAAGCAAGAAAACTTAAAAGGCGTTGGTGTTTCAGGTGATCCTGGTGTTGCAGATGCAGTTAGAAAAGATATTAATTCAATCGGTTACAACAATACATTGTTTGTGTTTGATCCTAAAACAGGAAAAAAATTGCCGGGTATTGAAGTGGTTCCTATTGATGTTAATGGTAATGGTCAAATTGATGCGAACGAAAATTTTTATGCAAACCTGCGCATCTTTCTTAAAGCAGTAAATGATGGAAATTATCCTTCACCACCTGCAAGAAATTTATATTTTCTTACCAAAGGAAAATCACAGCGCAAAGAAGTACTTGATTTCTTTAAATGGGTTTTAACTGACGGGCAGAATTTTGTAAACGTAGCTGGTTATGTTCCGCTTCCAAAAAATGTTTTATCAGATCAGATAAAGAAACTTTCAAAATAATAATTTGAACTCGTTGCCGTCACCGACGATAGGAAGTATCTCCCGAATTTTAGCAAAAAAAATTTAAGAGGTCTCTCCTATCGCCGGGGTAACGACTCAACTTATTCGGAACAAATCAAACACTACCATCAATGATTCTTTCACGAAGACTAATAGACAGCATTTCATCCAAATGGATGCTTGCTTGTCTTACATTCTGTCTATTATTGCCACTGGCAATAGGTGCAGGATTGGTTTTTAAATCTATGCCACTATTAAGTTCGCATAAATTAAGTGAACTTTTATTTTCTTCTGAATGGTATCCTTCAGATAATCAATTTGGGTTCTGGCCTTTTATAGTAACATCTGTTTGGGTAACTGTATTGGCATTAATTATTTCATGCCCGCTTTGTCTTTTGGCAAGCATTTATCTTACGCAGTTTGCACCCAAATGGTTTTTAAAATTTATGCGGCCTGTAATTGATATTCTTGCCGGCATTCCTTCTGTTGTTTATGGCGTTTGGGGCTTGCTGATTATTGTGCCTTTTGTTGGTGATAAACTGGCGCCTTTTTTTCATGCAGATTCATTAGGCTACAGCATACTTGCAGGTGCTATTGTTTTGGCTGTGATGACGATACCATATATATTAAATATGCTGCTTGAAGTTTTCCGGCAAATACCTGTTGAGTTAGGTGAAGCTTCATTATCACTGGGTGCAACAAAATGGGAAACCATCAAACATATTTTTTTGCGTAAAGGTTCATCAGGAATTTTATCTGCTTTTGGTTTAGGATTTTCGAAAGCTTTAGGTGAAACAATTGCTGTGTTAATGGTAATAGGAAACGTAATCCAGATACCTCAATCAGTATTTGATTCAGGTTATACATTGCCCGGATTAATTGCCAATAATTATGGTGAAATGATGAGCATTCCTTCTTATGATTCAGCGCTGATGTTTGGCGCACTGTTGCTGTTTGCAATCATTATCGTCATCAATGTTATTTTCCGTTACATCATCTATAAATCCGAATTAGTATGACATTCAGAAGAAAATATGAAGAGAAATTTTTCCGCGGATTGTCTTTTCTTTTTACAGCAATTATAGTGTTTGTGCTTGTTCAGATTATATGGACGATAGCGAAAAAAGGCGTTCCATCTTTATCATGGCAGATCGTGAGCCAGGAACCTAAAGGCGGATATTATTTTGGCAAAGAAGGCGGCATTTTAAATGCCATTGCCGGTTCATTTTATCTCGCCGTTTCTGCAACTGTACTTGCTTTTGTTATCAGTTTACCTGTTGCATTATTCATGAATATTTACTTAATAAAATACCAACGCTTATTAATCGGCATTCGCTTTTTTTTGGATGTTTTATGGGGCGTGCCTTCTATTGTTTACGGCGCTTTTGGTTTTACTTTATTAATGTATTTAGGCTATAGAAATTCATTAGGCGCAGGAGTTGTGACCGTTGCTGCAATGATAACACCCATCATGATTCGTGCAATGGATGAAGTACTCAAAACAATTCCAATTGGTTTGCAGGAAGCTTCTTATGCATTGGGTTCAACAAAAACAGAAACGGCATATAAAATATTTTTTCGTGAAGCTTTGCCCGGCTTTGCTACAGCAATCTTACTTGCATTTGGCAGAGGCATTGGCGATGCAGCTTCAGTATTATTTACTGCTGGTTATACGGATTATGTGCCGCGCAGTTTCAGCGAGCCAACAGCAACATTACCGCTGGCAATATTTTTCCAGTTAAGCTCGCCTATTGAAGAAGTACAGAACCGTGCTTATGCTGCTGCTGTTATCTTAACGCTTATCGTACTGGTGTTAAGTATTTCTGCAAGAATGCTAAAACCTAAAAAATAATCACCACTAAAATATTATTACCATGCCATCAACAATTGAAACCATGCAAGAAAGCAACATAAAGGTTGAATCAATTTCTGCTAACGTACCAATAATAGAAATTGACAAATTAAATGTGTACAGCAAAGGCTCGCATTTACTTAAAAATATTTCCACTGTAATTCCAAAAAATAAAATAACGGTTTTGCTTGGACCTTCCGGCTGCGGGAAAACTACTTTATTAAAATGCCTTAACCGCTTGACAGATTTGTATCCAGAGCTTAAAGTAAAGGGAAGTATCAGGATTGACGGAGAAGATATTTTTGATTCAGGAAAAGACATAACAACCATCCGCCAAAAAATGGGTTTGCTGCTGCAACGTCCTTATCCTTTGCCCATGAGCATTTACGAAAACATTGCTTACGGACTTAAATTAAAAGGTGTTCGCAATAAAAAGATCATCAGCGAAAAAGTTGAAAAACATTTGAGGGAAGTTGCGTTGTGGGATGAAGTAAAAGACCGTTTAAAAACTTCTGCTCAACGTTTATCAATTGGACAACAGCAACGTTTGTGTTTAGCAAGAGGCCTTGCTGTTGAACCTGAAATTATTTTGGCTGATGAACCATCATCAGCACTGGATCCTATTTCTTCAAGAGTGATTGAAGAAGAATTTATAAAATTGAAATCAGATTATACAATCATATTGGTTACGCATATCCTGCGCCAGGCAAAACGCCTTGCCGATAATGTGATATTTATGTATTATGGAGAAATAGTGGAGAGTGGTCCTGCAGAACAGATATTCGAAAATCCGCAATCAGAGATTTTAAAAGAATATTTGAAAGTAGGTCATTAAAGCCATCTAAATCTTCCCCACGGGAAGACTTTAAGAACTTATTGAGTTTATAAAAACTCAAAAATTTGTTGGTGGTAAACGTTTGAATAAAACGAAGCCGCTCTTTTCCAAGAGTGGCTTAATTTTTTATATACCGGCTAAATCTCGCAAATAATCACGAATAAAATAAATCTATTTTGTATTTGATTTATTTTAATATCTTCAGGTCTTACTCCTACAAATTCACTTCTTATTACTTAATTTAAAAAACCAAAACATGAAAAAGATCTTGCTTATGCTTTTGCTTATTCCGGTTTTAGGAATAGGCCAAACAAAGAATGTAATTAGTGCAACAAGAGTTTTCCCAAAGGCTGATAAAGTTTTAGACTTTGAAAAAGCTTTGGCAGCACATGCACAAAAATATCACACCGGAGATTGGAGTTGGAGAGTTTACGAAATTTCATCCGGGCCTGATGCCGGCGGTTATCATATTGTTGAAGGACCGGTGAGCTGGGATGCATTGGACAGCCGCGGCAATCTTGGTACAGAACATAATAATGACTGGAACAAAAATGTTGCTGTTTATCTTACCGATAAAGTAGAAGAATCATATTCTGTTTATGTAGATTCTCTCAGCACTACTGCACTTACACGTTATACAGACAAAATTGTTATAACCCACATGTATCCAAAACCAGGTATGATTGCCGGTACAGTTAATCTTGTAAAAAGGTTAAAAACTGTATGGACAGCCGGAAATGAAAACGTTGCTGTTTACCAGTCTGTAATTTCAGGCGAGCCACAAATAGCAACGGTTACAAGGCTAAAAGATGGTTTGAAAGAATTGGCAGATGGTTACAGAAAGCCAATGGCTGAAAGATTTAATACGGCTTATGGTGTAGGAGCGTGGGATACTTATTTAGCAGACTATTCGAAATATGTTGGAAGCCGCTGGAGTGAACTTCTTGTGTACAGGCCTGACTTGAGTTCTAAATAAAAAGACTATATAAAAAAATAAAACAAGCCGCTTTGCTAAAGAGCGGCTTTTTGCTTTTAAAACCTACAGTAATGTTTTTAGAATTAATCCAATTATCGCTGCCACTAAAATAATATAAGGCTCCTGTATTTTTTTTATGTACAACAATGCCAGTATTGTTGCGACAGCAATTAACACAGAAGGAATGTCAATCGTTACTGTATGATTTTGTGTAAATGTATTTATGGCAATTATTATAACTGCTCCTGTTAATGCGCCTATAACGGCTGCAGTAATCCCATCAACAAAAGCTTTGATAGAAGTGTTCTTTGCATACTTTTTAAAATAAGGCGCAGGTATTACGGTAAACAAATAGCATGGAAGAAATGTGCATACAGAAGCAACGCATGCACCCGGAAAACCTGCTACCAGGTAACCTATAAATCCGACGGTAATTACAACAGGACCCGGCGTTATCATAGCAACAGCAACTGCATCCAAAAACTGGTGTTCATCAATCCAATGATATGCTGTAACCGCACCATGCAGAAAAGGAATAATAGCCAACCCGCTTCCAAAAACAAATGCGCCTGCTTTGGTAAAAAATATGGCAAGCTGTCCAAGTGTTTTAGAATCGTAATTCCAAAACCCTATGCCTGCTAAAAGAAAAATTGACTGGACAGTATTTGATTTTGACCATGCCGGCGGAGCTTTATAAAACATATAAATAATACCGGCAGTAAGAAATAATAGCAACACTTCTGTTTGTGAAATAAAAGTGATGATTAAAGTGATCAGGTAAAACAACCATAGCAACCATTTTGATTTAAATGATTCAAGATTGAATTTTCCAACTGATTTTACAGTCAATTTATAAGAGCTCATCGCAATTATGCCAATAACTGCTGCACCCACTCCATAGAAAACTGCCTGCATCCATGATATGCCGTTATACATTTTATAAAAAATTCCAAGCACAACAACCATAAAAAACGAAGGCAACACAAACGCAAGCGCCACAAGAGTTGCACCAACATAACGGTAATGCACAAATCCTAAATAAATACCCAATTGCGCAGCTAAAGGTCCGGGCGCCAATTGGGCTAATGTTAATCCTTCTTTATAATCTTCCTCGCTTATCCATTTTTTCTGTTCAACCAAATCCCGATGCATATAACCAACCAGGGCAACCGGACCGCCAAAGCCGGAATAACCAAGTTTAAGAAAGTACAAAACAAGTTGCTTTAAAGTATAAGAAGGCACAGCAGTATTAATTGGTTTATGCATTATTATTAGTTGATGCTTTAAATAAATGTCACGCATTTAGCATTGACTGCAAATCAATATTTTTATTCCTCAAATCAATCCCACCTTCCATAATTGATTTTAAATTGGCAAGATAAAAAACCCATCCGTTGCTGCAGCCAACATACCAATTCTTTTTGCCTTCATCATCTGTTGGAATATTTTCCTGTGTAAGCTCAACAATGTTTTCATAATGTTGCTCATAAATTTTTACAGTTACATTTCCCGCTTTGCCAAACGTAAACTGCAATTCATTTTTATCATTCGCTTTTGAAATTTCTCCATGCTCCGCTGTTGAATCAGGATAACCAAACCACAACCATGTATAGGTATCACCTTCTTTTACTAACTCATGATCGGCTAATAAATCGCCTTGCCGTTTATATTCACTCATGCGCAAAAACCAGCTTTGCATTCCTGCACGGGTAGCAAAAGCATTATACAGTTTTTGTATAGGTGTGTTTATATTAATACGCTGTGTAAAACGACTCCAATCACTATCACTCATAGATCTTTTGTTTAAAATTATTTTATTTCCGTTCAATAATTGTTCGCTTCCGAACAGTTTTTATTGTTTTAAAACAAACTGTTTTTCACTTTTTTCCATTCATCCATTCCTTGTAACCTTTCATCAGCTAAAATAAGCAATTCATCTGTGCAACAACCTTGTGGTACTTGCTTTGAAAATATTCTGGCATAACCAATAAAAATAAAATGGTTAACAAATAAGCTTCTAAAGCTTAATGAGATTTAAAACAATTAAAAAAAATTATATGAAAAAGAAACTCATCATCACAGCTACTGCACTTTTACTTGGTGCTTTAAGTTTTTTGTTTAGTAAAAACATGGTTTCTGAAAAACCTGTAAGCAAAAACATAAACGTTGAAGTATATAAAACCGCAAGCTATATATCACCTGCTTATGCTAACACTTTTGCAACATTAGAAGTTACAGTGGTACGTGTAAACGGAAATAAAAGAGATACAGCCTGGCAACATATATTTCAGCCAAAAGAATTAAAAGATTTCCCGGAATCTGATAAACCACTGGTACAAAAAATTACTATACCCAATGTAAATGACAGAAAAGAAAAACTGGAAATATATTACCGGCTTACCTATAATACCCAGGGAAGTATATTGAATTTTTTAAACACAGAAACAATAGGCAAAGGGCAACAAACAGGCAAATTGCATATACAGATTTAGTTTAAAATTGTATTAGTGCTGTAATTAAGGTGGCGTAAATCGCTGCCTTTTTTATTGGGTTGAAGTTTTTTTGGGTTGTTTTACTGGAAGAAGTTTATAAATAATTCCTGCAATTACAAACGATATGATATAAATGATACCTGCGTCTTTCAGCAATAATATTATCGAACTTATTTCCCAATCAAAATCTTTTACCCCAAAAGAAAAATAGAAAACACAGAAAGCAATAAACCCTGCTATTAATGAAATCCAGTAATTTTTTGTGTCATACAGAAATAGTAAAATAAGTATTACTGTGCCGAAATAAACGAGAAAAATATTCAATACAGAAGGTTTAGCCTGCAATTTAAAAGATATTTGACAACCTGTCATTTGATTTATGTTTGGTATTTTCTTTGTTTTGCAGGCTTGGAAAATAAATACTAAAAAACAAATCACCCCTTTAGGGCTGCGGTAAAATTTATATTATGCAAAAAGGACAAATAAGGGTTCATACAGAAAATATCTTCCCGATCATTAAAAAATTCCTGTACAGCGATCATGACATTTTTTTACGGGAATTAATAAGCAATGCTGTTGATGCATCGCAAAAAATGAAAACACTTTCATCCATCGGTGAAGCAAAAGGTGAGCTGGGCGATTTGCGTATTGATATTGTGCTTGATAAAAATGAAAAAACATTAAGTATTATTGATCGCGGCATTGGCATGACGCAGGAAGAAGTGGATAAATATATTAACCAGGTTGCATTCAGCAGCGCTGAAGATTTTCTTGAAAAATATAAAGACGCAAATATCATCGGGCATTTTGGTTTGGGCTTTTACAGCGCATTTATGGTGAGCGATAAGGTTGAAATTTTTACAAAGAGTTATAAAGATGAAGGCGGTGTTTACTGGAGTTGTGATGGCAGCCCGGAATATGAATTATACCAGGTTGATTACAATGAAAGGGGAACAAAAATTATTTTACATATTAATGAAGAAAGCAAAGAATTTTTAGAAGCTGATCGCATTAAAGGCATACTTGAAAAGTTTTGTCGCTTTTTGCCTGTACCAATTTATTTCGAAGACAAACAGATAAATAATACTTCGCCACTCTGGACAAAAAAACCTTCTGAATTAACTGCACAGGATTATCAGAATTTTTATAAAGAATTATATCCGTTTGGTGAGTTGCCTTTATTCTGGATTCATTTGAATGTTGATTACCCTTTTCATCTTACAGGCATTTTATATTTTCCGAAGATCAAACAGAGTTATGAAATTCAGAAAGACAAAATTCAATTGTACAGTAACCAGGTTTTTGTAACCGATGAAGTAAAAGATATCGTTCCTGAATTTTTAATGTTATTGCATGGTGTAATTGATAGTCCGGATATTCCATTAAATGTAAGCCGCAGTTATTTGCAGGGCGATCCAAACGTAAAAAAGATCAACGGATACATCACCAAAAAAGTGGCGGATAAGCTGGAAGAAATCTTTAACAAAGAAAGAAATGAGTTTGAAGAAAAATGGGAAAGTCTTGGTTTGTTTGTGAAGTATGGAATGATGACTGATGATAAGTTTTTAGAGAAAGCGAATAAATTTTTTGTGATGGAAGATGCATCAACAAAAAAATTCTATACACTTGATGAATACAGAACTGAAACGGAAGCATTACAAAAAAATAAAGATGGTAAGCTGGTAATATTGTATACAACAAGTCCTGTTCAGCAGGATAGTTACATAAAAGCTGCAACGAATAAAGGTTATAAAGTAGTGAAGATGGAAACGCTGGTTGATGCGGCGTTCATCAATACCGTGGAAATGAAATGGGAGAATACAACTTTTAAAAGAGTTGATGCAGACATTGTTGACAATTTAATTGACACACAAGAAAAAAATGAAAGCGTTTTAAGTAAAGATGAAGAAGCCAAACTGAAAGAATGGTTTGGATTACAGATTGGTGAAACGCATATTACTGTTGATGTAAAAGGTTTAAGTGCAGATGTTGCGCCGGTTGTTGCAACACGTCCTGAATTTATGCGCCGTATGAAAGATATGTCGGCTATAGGCGGAGGTATGGCATCTTTTTATGGACAGATGCCCGATGAAGTCACACTTACAGTAAATGGTAATCATCCAATATTTCAGCAATTATTAAAAGAAGAAAATACAGATAAACTAAATAAACAGATTCGTAGTCTTGCAGATCTTGCCTTACTGTCACAGGGTTTATTAAAAGGCGAAGAGCTTACAAGTTTCATCAATCGCAGCGTTGAATTAATGGAAGGAAAAACGAAAAGCAATATTATTCTGGAAGTATAGAGAATTAGGTGAACAAGCATCAATCTTTTTATCCTGTAATTATATAAATCACGTTCAGGCAAATAAATAAAAAACTCCATCGAAAAGGATGGAGTTTTTATATTTCAATCGTTAAAGGCCTAAACAATTTCAGGTGCTGCTTCTAAAATTTCTTTTGAAACTTTTGATTCGTATTGTTTAAAGTTTTCAATAAATAAACCGGCTAACATTTTTGCCTGCGCATCATACTCTTTTTTATTTGCCCAGGTATTGCGCGGGTTTAAAAATTCTTCAGGAACTCCGGGACAGGTAAGTGGCATCATCATTCCGAATACAGGATGTTTTTTAAACGCTGCTTTTTTAAGGCTGCTATTTAATGCAGCATGAACCATGGCACGGGTATAATTTAATTTTATACGGCTGCCGGTGCCATAAGCGCCTCCAATCCAGCCCGTATTCACCATCCATACATTTACGTTATGTGTTATCATTTTTTTGCCAAGCATTTCAGCATAAACGGCGGGATGCAGAGGCATAAATGGCGCACCAAAGCAAGTACTGAAAGTAACTTTGGGTTCGGTAATACCTGTTTCTGTTCCGGCAATTTTAGCTGTATAACCACTTAAGAACTGGTACATCGCCTGGCCTGGTGTAAGCAGGCTTATTGGTGGTAGCACACCATAAGCATCGCAGGTTAGAAAAAAAATATTTTCAGGATGACTTCCCATACTTGGATGGGCAGCATTCGAAATAAATTCAAGGGGATAACTTACCCTTGTATTCTCCGTAATTTTTTTGCTCGAAAAATCTATTTGATTTGTTCCTTTAATGAAAGTTATATTTTCTACCAATGCTCCTGGCCGTATAGCATGATAAATTTCAGGTTCTTTTTCTTCGCTTAAATCAATACACTTTGCATAACATCCTCCTTCAAAATTAAAGACACCTTTATCTGTCCAGGCGTGTTCATCATCACCAATTAATTTTCTTTCAGGATCTGCGCTCAATGTTGTTTTACCTGTTCCGCTCAAACCAAAAAAAACAGCAACATCTCCATCTTCACCAATGTTTGCACTGCAATGCATACTCAAAACATTTTTTTTATTGGGTAAGATGTAATTCAAAATAGTAAAAATTCCTTTTTTTATTTCACCAGTATATCCTGTGCCGCCTATTAAAATAGTTTTGTGTGTGAATGATATCACAGCAAAATTGCCCTGCCTTGTGCCGTCTGTTTTAGGGTTTGCTTTGAATGAAGGAGCATGGATAATATGCCAGTCAGGCTCAAATGATTCAAGTTCATCCTCATGTGGTTTAATGAACATATTTGATGCAAAAAGATTGCTCCATGGATTTTCATTAATCACGCGGATATTTATCCTGTAATCTTCATCTGCGCATGCATAACAATCTCTAACCCAAATTTCTTTTTGCCGGTCAAGAAATTGAATAAGCTTATCTTTTAATTGCAAAAAATATTTTTCTTCTATTGGTTGATTAAAACAGTTCCAGTCAATATTCTTTGTTTCATTGTCTTTTACAAAGAATTTGTCTTTA
>JABDGW010000076.1 GCA_013285855.1 Bacteroidota bacterium | reverse complement strand
GCTTATACAGGCATCTTTTACAACTATACACCCAGTTGCCCGCAATATAATGGTGATGGATTCTAAAAGTTGCAGAGTCCTCACTCCTATCAGTCAATGTAATAAAATTAAGAATTGAATTATAGTCAAAGATTAAAATTTGTTTTTCTTCTCCGTATAACCGGTGAAAAAGGAATTTATGATGTTACAAGTTTTATGGAGTTGCGTGATATTGATTTGACAAAGTAATTCCCAATAAAACCCGCACAGTCCTCAAGCCAATGCACATAATGCTATTGGAGAGACTGTGCGGAAAAAAAAGGCTGCAACAGTTAACCAGCATCAATACAAATTGGTAAAAAATGAATAACTTTTATTTTTATTTTTTTTATCGCCTTGCAAAGTTTATTAAAGCTGTCGGAAAAAATAGTAGCTATACTTTTGCTAGCTACACATTTATTAGTGCGTGTTTAGGTCTTAATATCATTTCCTTTATATTTCTTTTAGGACATAAAAACTTATACCAAAACTCTCATTTACTATCTTTATTAGTGTGTGGTCCTATTTTGATTTTGAATTATTTCATTTTAATGTTCAATAATAAAGACAAAAAAATATTTGAATATTACAATGAACAAAATGAAAGCCATACAAAGACTAGAATTTTAGGAGTGTTAATTGGAGTTTATGTGTTCGCTTCTTTTTTTATTGCTATTTACTTAGCCATAATAGTACGTACGTAATATTTTAATATATCAATTAACAATCTTCATCAAAACATAAACATTTACGCTGCTTTATAATAGGTCTCTTCCCATCTGGCGCAAGTATGCAGGGCAGGCAATGAGCGTGGCGTGCTTGTGCCAATGTAATTGCTCTATAAATTATTTATATTAGCAACAAAAACTTTTGAGCCGTAAATACAAATTTAGAGATAACGACAAATTATATTTTGTAAGGTTTGCGAGTCATATTCATTTAATCATTGGCTCGCTGCAAACAAACTGGAAAGGATAATGCAAAATATGAAACGGCATACATCTGAACAATTAAAAGAAGCAATCAAAAATAATTATAGTGAAAGCAGGAAGGAATGGATGCTTTGGATGATGAAAAGAGCAGGCAAAAAGAATAGTAATAATATTGATTTTCAACTATGGCAGCAGCATAATAATCCTGTTGAATTAAACAATCAAAAGATGGCGTGGCAAAAGTTAGAATACATTCATCAAAATCCTGTGAAAGCAGGTTTTGTAGAGAAGCCTGAAGATTATTTATACAGCAGTGCAAGAGATTACTATGGCATGAAAGGCTTAATTGAAATCAGTTTACTTGACCCTTTAATTATAACTGTATGAGCATGGCACAAGTACGCTATACACAAAGCTCAGCTGCATACTTGCGCCAGTATAGGGAACAATTCTAAGCTGTTGTTACAATAAAAGTATTGACATATATATCTTTATCTTAAGCCCGCCAATTGAATTTGTAAATCGTATAAAATTGAATTAAACATTATTTTTGAACCTCAAACTACTTTAGTGAAAACCTATATACTAACCTTGTTGCCTTTAATTTTTATTTTCTCTTTTTTGCATAATAATACTTCAAACATTTCAGATAATTGTGTAAACATAGGCCCGCATGAATTGACTGATCTGAAAGACATAGAATTTGCATGGAATCTCACTGATTGGCAGGGGCATCATGTAGATAGTTTATCTCTTGATATTTATTATCCTACCGGCGCAACTTCCAACAAAAAATACCCGGTTGTAATTTTTTGCCATGCAGGTGGTTTTACCGGAGGCAATAAATCTAATGTTTCTTCTTTATGCGATGAGCTGGCAGATTATGGGTTTATTACAGTGGCATTTGATTACCGTACAGGTTATATAAAAAATAACCCGCATGCCTGTACTACCGACACAACAACTTTATGGAATGCAATATATAGAGGCATGCAGGATGGCAATGCTTGTTTGCGCTTTATAAAAGCACATGGTAGCCAATATAACATAGATACAAGCTGGATGTTTTACGGCGGCACAAGTGCAGGCGCTTCACTGGTTTTAAATAGTGCTTATGCAAACGATTCTGTAGCCAGCATTTATTTTTCAAGGGAAAAAAAGCTTCTTGGCAGTATGGATTCCGCTGGTAATACTTTACCGCATAATTATTCAATTAAAGGTATTGGCGCCATGTGGGGTTCAATATTTTCTGATAAGGTTATTGATTCAAAGTATCACGCTTATCCAACTATTTTATTTAAAGGCGATGAAGATTCAGGCCTGCCAGATAGTGTAGGTTATTTTTTTGGCTGCACTAATTACGCCCCTCCTCTTTACGCCGGAGTAGGAATATATTCCAAATTAATTGCCGAAAAAGCGCCGGCTGTTTACTATGAACTGCCTGGTGCAAACCATCCTGCTTATGATGATGAATTTTGCATGCAGAACATAGCATGTTTTTTTAAAAATATAATATTGGGCACCCCATATAGTGGCCGTTACTCATATTATACACCTACCTGTCCTCAATTTAAAGGAGAGTTTTAGGAGGTATTAACAACATAAAATTTTTAAAATGAAATTGAAATATATTCTTTACTTATTTTTTTCAGGATCAGTCCTTTCCTGTTTCGGCCAAACCTATAATATTACCTGGCAAAGAACTATTGGCGGAAATAATACTGATAAGCTTACCAGCATGGTGCAAACTTTAGACGGAGGAATGGTATTGTGTGGTTATTCCAACTCAAATATTTCAGGCGATAAATTACAAAACGCTGTAAATAATACTTATGACTTCTGGATAGTGAAGCTTGGCTTAAGCGGGGTTACACAATGGTCGAAAACTTATGGAGGCAATGACAGGGATCTGTATCCATCAATTATTCAAACAAAAGATAGTGGTTATTTAATCGCAGGATCATCTATATCACCAACTTCCGGCACAAAAACAGAAAATGCAATAAATGAAAGCTTTGATTACTGGGCAATAAAATTAGATAAATCAGGTAATAAGGTTTGGGATAATACTATTGGCGGAATACAGTTTGAAAAAATGGCAACTGTTTTAGAATCTTCCTCAGGATATTTTTTGTGTGGCTCATCTAATTCAAGTGATGGATATGATAAAACACTTTCCAATGAAGGCTCAAGCCTATGGCCGGATTACTGGTTAGTTAAGCTAAATAAAAAAAATGGCGCCATTATTTGGGACAGCACATACGGAAGCAAAAACCGTGATGCCCTGGCCACCGCAAAAATTACAAGCGACGGTGGCATTATTCTCGGCGGAACTTCTTATTCTCCCAGCTACGGAGATAAATCAGAAGATTTTTTGGGCAATGGTGATTACTGGATAATCAAGCTTGATTCATTAGGTCGTAAACAATGGGATAAAACTTTAGGCGGCAGTTTATCTGATTACCTTACTTCAATAGATGTAGTTAGCAACACAGGTTACATATTGGCTGGCTATTCTAATTCTCCTGCATCCTTTAATAAAAAAGAAAACTGCAGAGGCGTTACAGATTACTGGATTGTAAAAATTGATAACTCTGGCAATTTACTTTGGGATAAAACTTACGGCGGAAAAAACGAAGACTATGCAACGTCTGTTAAATTTAATAATGGACATTATTTAGTAGGTGGTTATTCCAATTCCGCTATTTCCGGAGATAAAACAACTGCCTTAAAAGGCGGTATGGATTTTTGGACGCTTATTCTTGATAGTAAAGGAAAAATTATTGAACAGAATACATGGGGAGGCAGCAGTGATGACCTCCTTATTAATTATATACCGATAGGAACAAACCAATATTTACTTGCAGGCACTTCTTACTCTCCAAAAAGTAAAGATAAAAAAGACAATACAGTTGGCAACACCGGCAATAGTGATTATTGGATATTTAGAATAAGCCCAGCCGGCACAATTGCACAGGAAAAAGTAACTGAATTACCTGCTGAAAATAGTAAGGCTGAAAATATTAAAACGCAATTATTACTGGATGTTAATCCAAATCCTGTAAAAAATGCACTTAACATTAATTACAGTATAGCTGCTGCACAAAATATTTCTTTTTCTGTCTATTCCAATAGCGGCAAATTAATTAACCAGCAAATATTAATGCAACCAAACGGAAATATTACTTTAGATTTTTCTGCACAAACCGCAGGCATTTATTATGCAGTTTTACAAAGCGGGACCAGCAGTATCACAAAGAAGTTTGTTAAGAATTAACCTTACAAAAATTGCTTTCAATTAATCCTTCCACAAAAACGGGAAAAGGATTATTGATAATAATATAATTAAAACATCAAGGCAAACCAGCAACAATACCATTTGCCACCATCCTGTTTGCAAAGCATCGCTAAAAGCTGCGGAAGAAATTTTTCCAAGCAGTAAAAGCTGCGGAATTACAATAGGAAAACCCATGATTGCCATTAATGCAGATTGCTGTTGCGCCTTAGCGGCAATGGCGGCAAGAAAAGTAAATACAAGGCTTAATCCAATGCCTCCAAGAAAACTTATCCCTATAAATTCAGCAAAATAAATAACAGGATTGCCCAGCAATAAAGTAAATACCAATAAGGTTAAAAAGCTCATTAGCAGCATCAGCAATACATTAAAAATTATTTTAGCAATTATATAATTGCCGGCGCCGGAGATGGTGTAATAATATAACATGCGGCCCTTACTATCCTGCAAAAAACTTTTGGCAACGGCGTTTACTGAAACAAATAACTGGACGATCCAGAATAAAGCATTCCAGGTTACATCTTCTGGTTTACCTGCTGAAAAATACACTACAAAAACAGTTGAAGCTACATACAACAACACACCATAAAATGTATATTGCTGGCGTGTTTCAAGCAAAATATCTTTTTTAATTAATGCCAGGATTTGTTTTGATGAATACCCCATTACCGCAAATATATTCTCAAAATAACAAGGAACTTTAAAGGCAATCTTTTAGCAAAGTAAAATTGTGTTGAAAATAAACTGCAAGGATAAAATGCTTTTATAAGAGATAAAAATTATAAATTTTAATGTTCCAAATCCAAATTATTACCGATTAAATATGATGCAAAAAACGTTCTGTTTATTTTTAAAAAAATTATATTTATTCTATGATTGAATCTCCGGTTATAAACATCAGCGAAACTAACCTGCTTTATAAAAAAACTTTCAGCAGGATAAATTCAGTTGATCTTTTACGCGGTTTAATTATGATAATTATGGCGCTTGATCATACCCGCGATTTTTTTCATATAACTGCATGGACTGATGATCCTTTAAATCTTGCCACTACAACACCTCTTTTATATTTCACAAGATGGATAACGCATTTGTGTGCACCAAATTTCGTTTTTCTTGCCGGCGCTTCTATCTATTTTCAAAGCCTTAAAAAAACCAAAAAGCAACTTAGCTGGTTTCTCTTTACAAGAGGTTTATGGCTGGTATTGATCGAAATATTTATTGTCAATCTTGAATTCAGTTTTGATATACAGTATCACTTTTTTGCTTTGCAAACTATCTGGTCTATTGGCATAAGCATGATAATTTTATCACTCGTTATCAGGCTGCCATATACCGCAATTCTTATTCTTGGATTAACAATTGTATTTAGCCATAACATACTTGATTTTTATGAAGCCGGTTTAAAACAATCACCGGGCTGGTGGTATGATATGCTGCATCGCCCGGGCATTTACCAACTTTGGGGGGATCATAAGCTTTTAATATTTTATCCATTTTTGCCCTGGAGCGGATTAATGATGTTAGGTTATTGTTTTGGAAAATTATTTCTGAAGTTTGAAGATGCTGAAAGAAAAAAAATGCTTGTAATAACAGGATTGCTAATTCTTTTGTTTTTTATAATTGTGCGCTATACAAATGCCTACGGCGATCCATTAAAATGGTCAACACAAAAAAATGCACTATACACTTTTTTTTCTTTTATGAAAGTGCAGAAATATCCTCCTTCTTTATTGTATATGTGCGCAACAGTTGCACCGGCATTATTGTTTCTTGCGTTTACAGATAAAGCAAACAATAAGCTATCACGATTTATAACCGTATATGGCCGCGTACCATTTTTATATTATGTGCTTCACTTCTTTCTCATTCATTTGGTATCTACCTGTTTTTTTCTTGCAAGAGGCCATTCTTTTGCTGAAGGAATGCAGCACCAGGGTAATCTTTTGCCAAACTTTATTAAAGCGGGCGAAGGCTACTCCCTTGGCGTTGTTTATTTAGTATGGATTTGTATTGTGCTTGCTTTATATCCTGTTTGTAAATGGTTTAGTGAGTATAAACGCAACCACAAGGACTGGTGGTTGAGTTATTTATAAGCAGTGTGTACAACTTCGTTTTACAATACACATTGCGTTTCATTAAAAATATTTTCGCTGGTTGTTACTGTTGATTAAAATACTACGACAAATAATTACTTCACAAATAATATAAGCAATCAGTTTAGGCAAGTCTTTCTGTTTCTACAGAAAGACTTCTAACTTTATAGCAGTGAAAAAATTTAAGCTTTTTATTCTAACGCCCAGTCAATAGTTTCTTCATGCTCCTCTTTTGCTTTCTTCTTGTTTTTAAACAATATTAATGCAGGCACAAGCAGTAAAAAGAAATATCCTAAGTAAATAAACAAGTCTTTATACGTAAGAAAACTTGCCTGGCCGCTCACCTGTTTTGCAAGTATGCCTTGCGCAGCTTTTGCAGCTGAATTTTGGTCAAGGCCTTTACTCATTAATCCGTTTGTTATCATGGATAACCTTTGCTGCGTTAACGGATCAGTAAGTGTTAAGTTTTCTGACAGGTAAGAATAATGTACGTAAGTTTCACGGCTTATAAAAGTTGTAATCAACGCAATACCAATTGAACCTCCCAGTTGCCTTACCATGTTACTTAAAGCTGTACCCTGTGGAATCTCTTTTCCCTGCAAATTGGCTAAAGAAATTGTAGTTAACGGTATAAAAATTAAACCCATTGCAAGGCCGCGGATAATTAGCGGCCAGAAAAAATCGCTGCTGCCAACCTGTGTATTAAACTGCCCCATTAAAAATGAGAAAAGGAAAAATAATACGAGACCTAATCCTGCATACACAGCCGGGTGCATATAATTTCTTTTAAGCAAAGAGCCAACCACAGGCATTATAAATGCAGTTGCTAAACTGCCTGGCAGCATTAATAAACCGGTTTGCATAGCAGTAAATCCAAGCAGGCCCTGGCACATGATGGGTATAACAAGTGTAGTTCCATATAATCCAAATCCTAAAACAAAATTAAACATAGTGCCCGTAGTAAATGAACGGTTGCTAAACAGTCGCAGGTTTACAATTGGATCTTTTACCACTAATTCCCGCCAAACAAAAACAATTGCCGTTATTGATGCAATTACTGTACACCATGTAATATAATTAGTTTCAAACCAGTCTTCGCTTTGTCCTTTTTCCAATACGATCTGCAGTGTACTTATAGCAATAATAAGCATGGAAAATGCAAGCCAATCCATTTTGGCGGCATGCATTTTTTCTTTGGGCTCTTTTACATACAACATAGTAAGAATTGTTGCAAGAATTCCAAAGGGAATATTAATATAAAATATCCATTGCCATGATGCATTATCAACAATATAACCGCCAAGTGTTGGCCCTATAGCCGGACCGATAATTACACCCATACCATAAATGGCAGTGGCAATTCCAATCTCTTCTTTAGGAAATGTTTCAATAATTATTGCCTGCGCTGTTGAAAGCAAACCGCCGCCGCCTATACCTTGCAACACGCGGAATACAACTAATTCCCATATATTGGTTGACATGCCACACAACACTGAAAATATAGTAAATACTACGATTGATACTGCGAAATAAGTCTTACGTCCAAAGCGTGCACTTAACCAGCCGGAAAGCGTGATCATTATAACATTTGAAATGGCGTACCCTGTAATTACCCATCCTGCATCTTCGAAAGAAGCACCGAGATTGCCCATAATATTAGTCAACGCGACATTTACAATAGATGTATCAATCAACTGCAACAGTGCAGCAGAAATTACTGTGAAAATTATAATGATCTTGTCTGCCGTCCATTTCATATTATATTCTCATTTTTAAGTGAACAAATATTCACTTAATATTAAAAAAAATTATGCTTTTATCCCATCCCAGCACATCATAAACATCTGTTCAATTACCTGTTTGGTTAATTTTCGGTTTGCATAATATGCATGTTTTACCGTTTCGTTTATTGAGCCTGCCATAAAAGTTAACAGTAACATTGTGTCCTCATTTTTAATAAGCTTTTGTTTTTTCCCGGCTTCTACCAGGCTGAATAAAGGCAGGAACAATTTCCTGGTTATTTCTTTGGTTGTTTCTGTTATA
The DNA here is from genome assembly GCA_013285855.1 of Bacteroidota bacterium. GTDB lineage: Bacteria > Bacteroidota > Bacteroidia > Chitinophagales > Chitinophagaceae > Parafilimonas. The sequence continues at coordinate 4,062 of JABDGW010000076.1, read as the reverse complement.
AAGGGTGAATGAAAACACTGATCAATAAATATTGCTTCCTCAAATTTTTTTACGCGATAATTAAGCAGGTTAAGCCATATAGTTTTAAGCCCGGTTTTAAATGGCATTGAAGGAACATAGTTCTTAAAATAAACTGCCGCAGATCTGTTTCTGCAAACCATAAACAGCGCATTAATAAGTTGCTTTTTATTTTTAAAATAGATATACAAAGTACCTGTAGCAATGTTTGCTTCTTTGGCAATTTCATTCATTGTAATACCGGCAAGGCCTTTTGCCTTCACCAGCCTAAGTGTAGCTTTGTATACCTGGTCAATCTTTTTATCATCACGTGGTTTCACTTGTGCAAAATTAATGAATAATTATTCACTTAACATTTTCAAGACTCTGCATTATCCGTTATTCTTCTGCAAAAAATTATATTATGATATTACAACTGTCCTGTTCCAATCTTACTTAAACATTGAAATAATTCTATATTATTTGTTCGTAAATTGCCTTTTTTGTTTGCTTTGGAATATTAAATATGATACCAGAAAAAATTTCTACAGCCGCTTCCTCTGATACTCTTTATAACCCAAATGCTGCGTCCACACTTAATTTTAAATATTTTAATTCCTATGCTAAATATTTACTGGAAAATAAACTGGAAGAATTTGTAAGAACACAACTTATTTTCTCAAGAGAAATTAATCTTCCTTTACTAAAATTTTTTGAACACTTATCTGAAGAAGAACTTATTGCCATAGGAACTGAAGGCGTAACAGAATTACTTAGATATTGTGCTGCAAATAAAGCAACTGAATACATTAAATTATCCACGGCAAAATGGCTGAATAACCAATTGCCTTTTATTTCAAAAAGCCAGGTAATTGCGGAAGATATTTCGTTGGTAGGTTTTATGCGGCGCAGGCTTTTCAGGCATTTTATTACTTCTTATACAAACGATATACAAAAGGCGTTGCAAATTCTTTATGAAGCTGATTTGTTTACCACAAATATGGATTCAGTATGCATTAGCGCGTTTGTTAAAATGCAGCACCAACTATATGTCCAAACACAATCACTTTCGCATATTGGCAACTGGCAATGGGATTTAAAAACAAAAAAACTTCTATGGTCTGATGAGGTTTATCGTATTTATGAGCTTGAGCCACAATCATCCATTTCTTCAGAAAAAATTGGTTTGTACAATCATCCTGATGATGCTGATCTGGTTGCAAAGCACATGGAATTGTCGTTGCAAACTTTAAAACCGCACGATTTTTTTTACAGGATCATCTTAAAAGACGGCAAACAAAAAGTGCTTCATGCAAAAGCAGAAGTAAAACTTAATGAACAAGGAATTGCTGCCGAAATGTTTGGAACACTTCAGGATGTGACAGAACAAAAACAAAGAGAAAAAGAATTTGAAGAAAGCAGGAAATTTTCAGAAAAGATAGCTGATGTTTCGCCCTGTGTTATTACTGTTTACAATGTAAATTCAGGTAAATATATTTTTCTGAATAACGGCTTGTATACATTGCTTGGTTACACTGCTGATGAATTTTATAAAGAAGGAAGAAATCTTTTTTATAAGCTTGTGCATAGCGATGATGTAGATTTAATAAAAGAAAAAAACGCGGCTGCTATTGAAGAAGCCAACAAACAAAACGGTGACGCCTCAGAAGAAATAATGGCATTTAAATACAGGCTTAAGCATAAAGATGGCACGTACAGGTGGATACAAACATTTACAACGGTTTTTAACCGTGACAATCATAATAAAGTGCAGGATATGCTGAATGTTTCAATGGATATAACAGAAAGCCATAACCTTAATCTTGAGCTTGCCGCTATAAATGAAAAAATAAAATTTAATGAATTGCAGCATCAACGTATGATAAATGAAGTGGAAGATTATGCTATTCTTTTGTTGGACAGAGACGGTTTTATTCAAAACTGGAATAAAGGTGCTGAAAAAATAAAAGGCTACTCAGCTAATGAAGTAATAGGAAAAAATTTCAGGATGTTTTATAGAAAAGAAGATCAGGATAAAAAACTTCCCGAAACACTTATTAATGAAGCAACCGAAAAAGGAAAGGCAAGCCATGAAGGCTGGCGAATACGTAAAGACGGTACTACATTTTGGGGAAACATTGTTATTACCGCATTGCATGATGAAAATAACAATCTTATAGGTTTTTCAAAATTTACACGCAACCTTACTGAAAGAAAACTTGCAGAGGACACGTTAAAAGAATATACAGCCCGCATTGAAAAGCATAATGAAGAATTGCAACGTATAAACAAAGACCTTGATTCTTTTACTTATATGGCAAGCCATGACCTGCAGGAGCCGCTAAGAAAAATAAGAACGTTTTGCAATATTATTTTGAGTAAAGCCGAAAGCAAATTGCCGGAAGAACTTTCAAATTATTTTGAAAGGATAATTAACTCAGTAACACGTATGCAAACACTTATTGATTCTTTACTTAATTATTCCAGGGCTACTGGCAGTGACATTATTTTACAGCCAATAAAACTTAATAATGTAGTAGAAGATGTAAAAAAAGACCTTGCAGAAATGATTAACCAAAAAAAAGTTACCGTTATATATGATGATTTGCCTGCAATCAAAATTGAACGCTCACAGTTTCACCAGTTATTTTTCAACCTTATTGAAAACGCCATAAAGTACAGGCGCGAAGATGTGCAGCCGGAAATAAGAATTGCTGCTACAACTGTTTGGGCGGAAGAGGAAAACGGCGAGAAGCGCAAAATACATTGTATTACCGTGAGCGATAATGGTATTGGCTTTGAACAACAATTTTCGGATAATATTTTTAAACTTTTTCAAAGGCTTCATGGGCGCCATGAGTATTCCGGTACTGGTATAGGGCTTGCCATTTGTAAAAAAATTGTTGAGAACCATAAAGGAAATATAACAGCAAAAAGTGAACCCGGTAAAGGTTCAACATTCATTATTGAGTTACCAGACTAATTTTTATAAACTGGCTACCAATAACTAAACCGGTTGCATTAACTTCATTTAAAAATCACTATAAGCCTCAGCGAATTAAAATATTTACATTGCTAACCTAAAATACTTTTATGGAGGATCAGATTTTACCAAAAACATTTGGATTACAAATTGACGATAGTAATATTCCCTATTTAAACGAAGCAGCTAAATGGGGCAAGTTTCTTTCCATCTTAGGATTTATTTTCATAATACTTTTTATACTTTCCGGGTACGTTGCAATTACCACAGGAAACACTTTCACTTCTCCTGATTTAGATACGGAATTACAAAGTATGCAGCTTTCTCAAAGTATGGCCGGAATTATAATTGGAATAAATTTTATTGTTTTTGCTCTTCTCACTTTTTTCCCCTCATTATACTTGTATAATTTCTCTTCAAAAATACAAACAGCTTTAAGACATAATGATCAAATTAGTTTAAACAGGTCTTTACGTAATTTAAAATCGTTTCTTAAATTTTTTGGAATATTAGTGATTGTAGTTATCTGTCTTTGGATTTTAACAATAATATTTTTATTTCTTTTAGGATCTGTTTTTCCTCATTAATTCTAAAAAAAAATGTCTTCATACATTTCTGAAGACATTTTTTTTAAATAGATTATAAGTATTACTTAAAACCTGAATGTAAGCCCACCGTTTACAATATATTTTCCATATCCTGCTTCAATATAAAAACCGGCATTAGGAGATAAATTAAATCTTGTACCAATTGAAACCTGATATGCAAGGCTGCTAGGGTTATCTGCGATAGCCGCTTTACTTCCATCAGGATAAGTGTAATTCTGTTTCCAGTTATTAATACCAATTGCTGTTCTTATATAAGGGCTCACGGTTTGATAACTTGGAAAATAACTCATCATATTAAACATTATACTCCAGTTTTCAAGATTGCCTGTAAAAGCGGGTAATCCGTTTCCTGAAGTATAATCAATATAAGGCGTACTTACTTTTCCATAAGTACCCATAACGCCTATACTGTTATAACGACTAAATTGGAAATCTAAAGCTCCTGTAACGGGTCCTTTTTGTGTTGGAGTGCCT
>JABDGW010000075.1 GCA_013285855.1 Bacteroidota bacterium | reverse complement strand
CAACTGTTGCGCGTGAAGTAGGCGTGGAAGGAAGATTGGGTGGTCAGGCAAGTGTGCCGGGCGCATCAGGTATATGGAAAAACTTAACGGAAAACGTAAACCAGCTTGCTGAAAACTTAACAACGCAGGTGCGTGCAATTGCAGATGTGGCTTCTTCAGTAACAAAAGGTGACCTTACCCAAATGATACGTGTAGAAGCAAAAGGAGAAGTAGAAGAATTGAAAGATACCATCAACCAGATGATCATTAATCTTAAACAAACAACACTCAGAAACCAGGAACAGGACTGGTTGAAATCCAACCTTGCAAAATTCACCCAAATGTTGCAGGGGCAAAAGGATCTGAAAACAGTTACACGAAGAATACTTTCAGAATTAGCGCAGGTTGTAAATGCTCAAAAGGGCATGTTCTACATTTTGGAACAAGATGAGAGCTTGCAAAATCAAAAATTAAAATTGTTCGCTGCTTACGCTTACGGTGAAGAGGTAAACATATCCAAAGAATTTTCTTTGGGCGAAGGGTTGGTGGGTCAGTGTGCATTACAAAAAGAAAGAATCCTGTTAACAAATGTTCCGAAAAATTATATTAAAATAAGTTCAGGTTTGGGTGAGGCATCTCCGGTAAATCTTATCGTTCTTCCTGTATTATTTGAAACAGAAATTAAAGCTGTTATCGAACTTGCTTCATTTGACACATTCAGCGAAACGCATCTTGACTTCTTAAGCCAGTTGACAGAAAGTATCGGTATAGTATTGAATACAATTGAAGCCAATTCAAGAACAGAAGACTTATTACAGCAGTCACAATCACTCGCAGATGAATTAAGAAGAACGAATGAAGAGCTGCAGGATAAAGCGCATCTTCTTGTTAAACAAAAAGAAGAAGTGGAAGCAAAGAATAAAGAAGTAGAAGAAGCAAGAAGATCTTTGGAAGAAAAAGCAGGGCAATTACAATTAACATCAAAGTATAAGTCTGAGTTCCTCGCAAACATGTCGCATGAATTAAGAACTCCATTAAATTCATTGTTGATATTAGCCCAGCAGCTTTATGAGAATCATGAAGGAAATCTTTCAGATAAACAAGTTCGATATGCAAAAACAATTCATAGTTGTGGTGATGACCTCATTCAGCTGATCAATGACATTTTAGATTTTTCAAAGATTGAAGCCGGCTATATATCAACTGACTTTATAAATGTTCGCTTTAATGAAATAACATCATTTGTTGAAACAACCTTTAAACATGTTTCTGAAAACAAAAATCTCCGGTTTAATATTGAAACAGATGAACATTTGCCAGACAGGTTTGAAACCGATGTACAACGGTTGAACCAAATCTTAAAGAATCTGCTTTCAAATGCATTTAAATTCACTGAAAAAGGTGAGGTGAAATTCAGAGTGTATGAAGCGGCTCGTAACTGGAAACAATCAAATCCAAATCTTGATAATGCAAAACGTGTTGTAGCATTTGAAATAAAGGATACAGGAATTGGCATTTCAAAAGACAAGCAAAATATAATCTTCGAAGCCTTTCAGCAGGCAGAAGGTTCAACAAGCCGCAAGTATGGAGGTACAGGATTAGGTTTATCTATCAGCCGTGGCCTGGCAGAGCTTTTAGGAGGTTCAATAGAGCTTGAAAGTGAAGCAGGTTCAGGAAGCACGTTTACGCTTTTCCTGCCTATTGAATACAATGCGGCAGTAGTTAAAAAAGAAAAACAATCAAGCCTTACGGTAACGGAATATAAACTTGCAGAATCAAATGATAATCTAACTATTCAATCTGTTCCCACAATTAAAGTTGCTGAAACAAAAGACCTTGAATCGCTTAATGAGATTATTAACGAAGTTGGCGACGACAGAAACAACATTATCGGAACCGATAAAGTTGTTCTGGTGATTGAAGATGACATTCGTTTTGCAAAGATCATGATAGAGAAAGCGCATGAAATGGGATTGAAACTGGTTGTGGCTACCGGCTTTGCGGAAGTATTTGATCTTGAAAATAAATTCAATCCGATAGCTGTTACACTTGATGTGAAACTGCCTGATGCAAGTGGATGGCGCATTCTTGATTTGTTTAAAAATGATCTCAATTTTCGCCACATTCCTGTGCATCTTATTTCAGGTGAAGAGAACAGGCTGCTTGCTATGCACCGCGGAGCAAGAAGTTTTCATTTAAAGCCGCTAAAATCAGAAGCCTTAAATGTCTTGTTTGATGACATTATTAACTATCATAGCAGGAAACTTAAAAAGGTTTTGATTGTTGAAGATAATGAGCTTGAGTCATCGCAGATTGCAAAAATGCTGGAGTACGAAAACTTAATAGAAATAGAAATTACCGGTTCAGGTAAAGCTGCTCTGGAACTTATTCAAAACAATGTATATGATTGTCTGATCGTTGACTATATGTTGCCTGATATTGCAGGAACAGAGTTCGTTATGGAAATAAATTCCATGAAAAAGATGCATCTTACTCCTGTAATGATTTATTCGGCTAAAGATTTTTCATTAAAAGAAAGAACGAAATTAAAACAGTATGCAAATCGTATTTTATTAAAAGATGTAAATTCTTTTGACCTGCTTCTGGAAGAAACAATAATGCTATTGCATATTGATCATAAAGATTTGTCACCTGAAAAAAGGACATTGATAGAAAACCTGCGAACAAAGAAAGATGTATTAACAAATAAAACAGTTTTAGTTGTAGATGATGATGTAAGAAATCTGTTTGCACTTACCACAGCTTTCGAAAAATATAATATAAATACAATTACAGCAGAAAGCGGTCGGGAGGCGATGAATATTTTAGGTGAAACCAACAATGTTAATATCGTTCTCATGGATATTATGATGCCTGAAATGGATGGATATGAAACCACACAAAAAATAAGAAGAGAGCATAAGAACACAACGCTGCCTATAATCGCGGTAACCGCAAAAGCAATGAAGGGGGATAGGGAAAAATGTATTGAAGCAGGCGCATCGGATTATATAACAAAACCTGTAAAGATTGATCAACTGCTGTCTTTAATGAGAGTATGGTTATATAAATAAAAACGAATGGAGAATATTAACGGACATGATTTAAACAGAAAGTCTGATATTAAGATTCTTGTGGTTGACGACCGGGAGGATAATTTATTTGCTATTGAAACAATACTTGAAAGAGATAATTATACCATTGTTAAAGCAAACTCTGGCCGTACCGCCCTAAAAATATTATTACAGCAACATGATTTTTCTCTTATACTCATGGATGTGCAAATGCCCGATCTTAACGGCTTTGAAACCGCTACGATTATTTATGAGCGTGATAAATTAAAAGATATCCCGGTAATTTTTATTACAGCGCAAAACCATGATGATGACTACGTTTTCAAAGGATATAAAATGGGAGCCGTTGATTATATTTATAAGCCCGTAAATCCTCAACTACTGCGTGCTAAAATAGCAGTGTTTGTAGAATTATACCGCAAAAATCAGCAGCTTATTCTTCATCAGCAAAAATTAGAATCTGCAAATCAATCTCTTCAAAAAGAAATTGAGGACCGGAAACTCTCGGAAGAAAAAATTTGCAGGCTTAACGAACAGTTGATAGACAACAATACACATTTAAAAAATATCAACGAAGAACTGGATCGCTTTGCTTATGTGGCTTCACATGATTTGCAGGAACCTTTGAGAAAAATAATGGTGTTTAGTGACAGGATAGCTGCTAAACAAAGCCAGGATAAGGATACGCAAACATATCTTCAAAAAATGATTGAGTCTTCACGCAGGATGCAATCTTTAATAAATGATCTTTTAAGTTTTTCAAGACAATCGCTGAAATCATCAGACTTTAAAGAAACAGATTTAAACATTTCTGTTAAGGAAGCTATGGCAGAGCTGGAAGTGGAAATTGAAAAAGCTAATGCGGATGTTCATGTATCTCAATTGCCGGTTATTACTGCAGTTCCCAGCATGATGCGCCAGTTATTTTTTAATCTTATCGGTAATGCAATTAAGTTTAGAAAAACCGATACTTCACCGGTTATACACGTAAGTTCAGAATTGTTTAAGCCTCTTAATAATCATTCGTCAATTAAACTACGCAATGATTGTGATTATTATATAATCAGTATATCTGATAATGGAATAGGCTTTGAGCCTGAATATTCTGAAGAAATTTTTACCGTTTTCAAGCGCCTTCACAGCTATCATGAATTTAAGGGAACTGGAGTAGGACTTTCAATCTGCAAAAAAATAGTTGAAAATCACAAAGGCTTTATAAGTGCGCAAAGCAAAGTGAATGAAGGGGCCACTTTTATTATGGGCTTACCTAAAAAACAGTTTGAAGAACTTACGCTGCTCACATAATATTTATAAAGCTCCCTTCTCCGCACAGCTTCTCCCAGGGTATTTATGCATTTAGCCTGAGGACTATGCGGGTTTTAGCCTGACCATAATCCCGTCTATATCCTGAAATTCTTTTAGATTTTTCTGCACAGACTAAAATGGTGAAAACCCTTTTAAACAAACGTATTTATACGCTATTGTATTTGATACATTATTGACACTTTTAGAAGTACTAAAACTACTCCAATGCCAAACATTTCACCTGCTCAAGCGAAACAAATGATTCGCCTATATGAAACTAATAAATCATTGACATTAAAATCGGACATTGACCCCGATATCCTCGCATTATCGGAAACATTTGACAAAAGCGAAATCGAAGAATTACTTAACCAAAAAACTTGCGTTTCGCTTCGCGTGTATTATGGCATGTCTGAAGACTTATATGTGCATGCTATTTTAGTTGGTGTTGATAGTAATGGAAACGATATCTTAGCAACGAATCCTCCAATCATTATAGAAGAAGGAGTTCGATGTCCGCCGTTATGCAAAGCAAACGCCGGGTTAAATTAATGAACAATGACCTTAACCATTGCAATTATCCTTAGCTATTCAATTGCAATCGCCGGAATTTTTGCAGTTATTCGTTTTAAGCACACCACGCGATTCTATCATCCATTCTTGTTCTTTATATGGACGGCGCTTGCCAGCGAAATAATTAATGACATCTGTATCAGGTTTTTTCACAGCACAGAAGTGAACTCAAATATTTATACACTCATTGAGTTTTTACTTATCGTGTGGCTATTTGCACAGTGGAATAGTATATATACCGACAAAAAATTTTATTACACCATCTTGGTAATTGGTTTCGCTGTATGGGTTTTAGACAATCTGCTGCTCTATAGCTTGCAACATCAAAACTCAATTTTCAGAATTTTTTATGCAATTTTATTTGTGTACTTAAGTATTATGCAAATAAATAAACTGATATTTAGTAGTGAAAAAAATATCGTGTACAATAGTCAGTTTATTATTTGTATAGCATTTCTAATCTATTTTAGTTATAAGGCAACGTTTGAAATCTTTTTTCTGGTACAGGTGGGATGGAGCAATAATTTTTACGTGCAGCTCTTCACCATTTTTGTGTTTGTAAACTTATTTAGCAATATCTTGTATGCCTTTGCTGTACTATGCATTCCGAAGAAGCAAAAATTTATATTGCCTTACTAATTGCTGCAGGAGTTCTGGGCTGTATTTTGATTATGTTTATCCTCTCAGTTTTCTACCAACAAAAAAAACACAGGCAACTCCACCAGGAAAAAATCAATGCTGAAATTAAAACATTAGAAAATGAGCGCCGAAGAGTAGCCAGGGATTTGCATGATGAAGTTGCGGTAGTGCTTTCAGTTGCAAAACTGAAACTATCTTCAATTGAAGGAGTACAACACAAACCACTTTTTTCAGATGCATGCAGCCATATCGACGATGTATTAGTGAAAATAAAAGAAATTGGTAAAGACCTGATGCCAGTTACGCTTGAACGGAAAGGCTTGCTGTCAGCATTGGAAGAATTTTTTATTACGGTCAATGACACGAACACAATACAGATACATTATACAATCCCAAATATTGATCTCCATCTTCCAAAGGGCATGCAAATACATGTATACAGGATTGTGCAAGAGATTATTCATAACGCGCTTAAACATTCAGGTGCGTCAGATATACAGTTCAATTTAAAACAAGATCCTGTTTGCGTGAAAATATATATTAGCGATAATGGCAAAGGCTTTAATCAGGTAAAAGTTATTAAAGAACATAGTGGATTAGGCTTGCATACCATTTCAAGCAGGGTTGAAATGCTAAACGGCGATATATATTTAGATGCAGAAGAAGAACGGGGCGTGGCATATACTATCGAAATTCCTTTAATCACAAAACCATGAAGACAGCTATCACTGTAATTATTGCAGATGATCATTCAGTGTATGTAGAAGGATTATATGCAATTTTTCATAATAATCATGATATATCAATAATTGATAGCGCCAACAATGGCGCGGAATTAATAAAAAAAGTTACCATAAAACAACCGGATATTATTCTGACTGACATTACAATGCCAATTAAAGATGGCATTGCAGCCACCAGGGAAATCAATCAGCTATTTCCGGCAATCGGCATTATTGCGTTAACCGTTTCAGATGAGGATAGTTCCATTATTGATATGCTTGAAGCAGGCGCCTCAGGATACTTATTAAAGAATTCAGACAAGCAGGAAATTTTAACTGCTATTCAAACCGTTCACAACAGAGGCACATACTATTGCCGGAATACATCCAACCAATTAGCAAAGCTTGTAAGAAACCGGTTAATTTCTTCCATGAATATAAAGCAGCCTTTGTTAAGTGAACAGGAACTGCAAATAATTAGATTACTCTGCGAAGAAAAAACAAGCAAAGAGATTGCGAACGAAGTCCATTTAAGTGATCGCACCATTGAATCGTGGCGTTCACGAATACAGGAAAAATTAAATGTACGGGGTACTGCTGGGATTGTTGTGTATGCAATAAAAACGGGCATTTACAAAATACCACTAAAAAATAGTTGACAATATCACACATCGTAATTGTACGATGGTTTTATAGTATATCTACGGAGAAAATAAACCAATCCAGAATTTAGCTTTGATACTCTTACAACACACTATGCAGCCGTTGCTATAAAAAAAACCCGCTAAGAATAGCAGGATTTTTTTCAACCCTAAGCCCTTAAAAAATAAATATACAAACTCCCTTCTCCACACAGTCCAATAGCTTTATGTGTGCTGGCCTAAGGACTGTGCGGTTTATATATCCCTCTTTTAAATAAACAGCAGGTATTAATTATTAAGTCCAATTCCATTCGCAAGTATTTACCCGGGCCGATGTTTCACTCTTTATATGTTGAATACGTAACAGCAAATGAAAAAAATATTAAAAATCCCCAGGCAATGCAAGCTGCCTTTTATACAATTGAATTGTGTTTTCAAAACCATAATAAATAGCATCGCAGATAAGCGCATGGCCAATGCTTACTTCATCAACCCATGAAATATTTTTTATAAAATAATTCAGGTTTTTCAAATCAAGATCATGCCCGGCATTTAAACCAATATTCATTTCTCTTGCAGCAACTGCAGCCGCTAAATAAGGCGCAATGGCGCTCTCTTTATCTGTTGCGTAATTGTGTGCATAGGCTTCAGTATATAATTCAACACGGTCGGTTCCTGTTTCTGCTGCAGCTTCAATCATTTCAATGGCAGGATCAATAAAAACAGAAGTGCGGATATGCGCTTTTTTGAATACAGCAATTATATCAGTTAAGTATTGTTTATGTTCAATTGTATTCCACCCGTGATTGCTTGTAACCTGGTTCAATGCATCGGGCACCAATGTTACCTGCGTTGGTTTTGTTTGTAAAACCAGCTCTATAAATTTTTCTTCCTGCGGGTTGCCTTCAATATTAAATTCTGTGGTGATGATCTTTTTTATTTTACGCACATCATCATATCGTATATGTCTTTCATCAGGTCGCGGATGAACGGTGATACCATCTGCACCAAATTTCTGCGCATCAATAGCAGCCTGTACAACATCAGGATTATTGCCGCCGCGGCTGTTGCGCAACGTAGCCAGTTTGTTGATGTTTACGCTAAGTTTAGTCATGGTTAGAAAATTTGCGTTACAAGATTAAAGTGCTAAATAAACCACTGTTTAACGATGCAGCAATTTTTTTAGATGCGCTAACTATACATTTAAATTCATTTTAACGAAATTTTACGTAGATCGCAATAAGATGATCTTATTTAATGCCGGTGGCTTCTGATAGCATAAGTTTGGCGTTGAAACATTTAAACTTATTTTTATAATCATCGGTCAACGTACAGAATAAAATAAAATTTACATGAAATTGCAGGCATTGGTGTTTTCCATTTTGTTTTTTCCGCTGAATAAAAACTGTAATAATAATGAGGTTTTAAAAGCTGAAAGTTTAGATCAATCCGCCAACGATCCTGCAAAAGATACGATAAGCAAATCTGTGCATTTTGGAGTAATGATTGCAAAAACGGAAGGAACGCTTGTTCCGCCCTCGCAACAGGTAAAAGTGGCAAAAGATTTAGGCGTTAATTATATCCGCGCAAGAATAGATATACGAAGCTGGGGCAGTTCTAATGATGCGTACGATACGTATGCCGCTGCGGGCCTGAAAGTTTTATTAAATATAAATTATGGCATTCCGCGTAATGCAGCAAGTGACCAGGACCCAATTCCTTTTCCCACAGATATGAGTGCTTACAGCAAACAGGTAAATTCTATTCTTGATAAATACAAACCTGAAGTTGTAGTAATTGAAAATGAAGAAGACAATCCGAACTATCATAGCGGAGATGCGGATGATTATATCAATGAATTAAAAACAGGGATTGAGATTGCGCATTCAAAGGGATTGAAAGTAACCAATGGCGGCATTACATACAGAGAAGTTTGCTTAATAATGTATGATGATATGATGCAGCGTGGAAAGCAGCAGGAAGCAAATGAATTTGCACAGAAAGTATTTCCGCCGGCAATGATAATGCGCATAAATAATACTTCAAATCCGCAGATCAAACATCAGCTTGAATTTGGAAGAAAAATTATTGCAGCTTATAAAACATTGGATCTTGATTATGTAAATTTTCACTGGTATGAACCGGTGAAAGCACGAGGTGCAAACGGCACAAATAAAAATGATACGATTGTTGACACTAAGATTTTTGAGTTTGTTGCTAACTATCTTAAAACAACTACCGGCAAACCGGTAATGACGAATGAATTTGGTGTGTTCAATACATCGCCTTCGCTGGTGAAAGGTTTATTGCAGGCTGTGTATAATGCAAACTTGGGCTATGCAATTTTTTATAGCTCGGATGGCGGTGTGGGTAAAGCTGTTGCTTTGCAAAATGTGTCAGGAGATTTAAGAGAAAACGGAATGGCATTCAGAGATTTTATTAAACAGCATGATAAATGACTTGCTTAACTTTTATCCTTTGAATCATTATTCCTGTCAATAAATTCTGGTTGTGTTTTATATTGTTTATCTTCTTTACTCTTATAGGGATAAGCTGATTTATTGATGTCTTCATTATTAATTGAATTGGGTTGCCCTTCACGTACTTCGTTATCTTTAAACTGCTTCCCGGCTCTTACTTTGCTGTTTTCTTTTTCTGATGATGTTTTCGCATTTTTCATACATTATTTTTCAGAAAGGTTATCAAAATTATCTTCATTCACTCGTTCGGTTCCATCAAATGCACTGGCTGAACCGTCTGATTCAATTTCATCTTCTTCTTTATAATTTTTTTCAAATAATTCATCATTATTTTTTATTGGCGGATCATGTTTTTCTTCCTGTTTATTTTCCGTTTTTGATTTTGACATAATATATTTTTAAAGAAAATTTTGTGCCGGTTATAAATTTTTAAGAACCTGCAGCGCTGTTTTTTTCCCGCTTTCCAAAGCGCCTTCAACTGTACCCATAAGTGTGCCTTCAAATAATGCTTCACCTGAAAAATATATGGTTTCATTAACAGGCTGCTGTAAAGTTTTTCTTGCCGCTACTGTTTTTATTGTATTGAATGAATAGCCGCCGTTAATATCTGCCTCTTTGCACCAGTTTGCTATTTTAAATGCTTTTAATTTTATTTTTAAATCTTCAATATTCATTGCAAAAGCGTTTGCTAAAGATTGCAATGCTACTTTAAGAATTTCATCGTCCGTATTATCTTTTAATGAACTCGCTTTTTCTCCGCCAATCCAGCCAGTTAGTATTGCGCTTTCAGCCGGCAATTGCGTCCACCACGTTGGCACTGCCTCATCCGTAAGAATAAAGGCTACATTTTTTTTTGCACTGTTCCAAAAGTTCTCGTTGAATTCAAGCAAAATCTTTATCACATCACCATACCCAATATTTTTTGCCGCATCAATATGTTGAGGAATGGAAGGCAAAAATTCAATATAATCTTCACTGTGTGCATTCGCCTTTAATACGCTTACAGGAACTGTTATTACAACTTTGTTGCTTTTAAAAAAACGGCTGCACATAGTAAGAATATTTACTTCATCTTTTTGCCAGTTTATTTTTTTTACACAGCAATTTGTATGAATTACACAGCCATTCTCTTTGCATAGGATTTCCAGGTAATCTATTAAAAGTTTATAACCGCCATTAATTCTATATTGGTGTTCCCATTCTGTATTCCACTCTTTATACAAAGCTTTTGTACTTGCCTCCGAAATGTCAGCGAGGTCAAATCCTCCTGCAAAATTTTTTACTGATTCACGCAGTTCATGGTATTTATCATCGCCGAAATATTTATTTAAAAAATCTGCTAACGGAATATCTTGTTTCAATTCCTGCATTTGTTTCATTAACTTACCCCAGCCCTCATTAAATTCTTTTTGTTTTTTAAATTTTCCTTTTTCAAGATGGAACATATTACCCGCAGTAGTATGATATGCAATACCAGCTTCATTCAGCAATGAAAGTGTAAGCGGAAGATTGCCATGAATAAATTCAGCTCCCATTTCTATTGGCTGTGAAAAAGAGCTATCGTTTATGGTGTGTATTCTTCCGCCTAAACGGTTTTTTGCTTCAAGAATAATTACAGTATGCTTATGTTTTGATAACTCGTAAGCAGTCATTAAACCTGCGGCGCCACCGCCAATTATAATTATTGAATCCATCAGCAAATATCTTTAATATGGCATGGCGCTTGTAAATTTTTAAAAAAAAGAGTTATGATACGTAAATTAAAATCTGGTCAATATCGCCTGTATTTAAAAAAGAAAAATCCCAAAACCAATAAGCGAAGAAATTTAGGAACCTTTGAAACTTTGGAAGCAGCAAAAAAACATGAACAGGCTGTTCAATATTTTAAGCGGCATTAACTACAACTCAAACAGCAACTGCTCTTCATTATCCTTGACAGGAATTTGCCTTATGAAATTATCATAGCCTTCCTCATCATCATGATTGCTGTAAACGCCGTAAGCATCAAGACTGTATCCAATCAAGCCATCGTTTGCTTTAATAAGATAAAGTATTGATGTGTCTGACGGGTCAGAAGCGCCTTCAAAGCGATATGTTTTCACAATAGTTAAATCTTCCGGTTTGTATATCTTGTCGTTATAACTAAAACCCTCTTTCACCCACCTGAATTCATGATCATAACCTTTTACTGTAAACTTATTCAGTATCTGGCTAAGCGTATTCATTTCATCTTTTTGCGGCATATAAGTATTTTAATATTTAAATTCAATTCCCGTACCAATGATTTTTAAAATCACAAATTGTTTGTTACTAAAAAATTATCTTCATGCTGAGAACCGATTGTTTATGAAAAAATTTAAGCACAAATTTTTATTAAGTCTTTTAATAATCGCATTGCATGCTGCTGTTTTTAGCCAGCCAACAGGCAAAGTGGTTGAGCAGGAAATTATAAAAAGCAATATTCTCGACCGCGATGTAAAATATACGGTTTATCTGCCGCCGGATTATGAAAGCTCTGAACGTTCTTATCCCGTTGTATACCTATTGCATGGTTTTTCAGATGATAATACCGGCTGGCTTCAGTTTGGAGAAATAAATCGTTATGCTGATAAAGCTATTGCTGACGGAACTATTCCGCCAATGATCATTATTATGCCCAACGGCGATTCAAGCTGGTATATTAATTCTTACGACGGTAAAGAAAATTATGAAGATTTTTTCATTAAAGAATTTATGCCTTTTGTTGAAAAAAAATACCGCATTAAAGCAGAAAAAAAATACCGCGGCATTGCAGGACTTTCAATGGGAGGATATGGCGCGCTGATTTATTCTTTAAAATATCCGCAGTTATTTGTGGCTGCGGCCCCATTAAGTGCCGGCGTTCGTAGCGATGATGAAATAAAAGCGCTGGCTGATGATCACTATGACAATAATCTTGCACGCGTGTATGGCAGAGGTTTAAAAGGTGCTGGCCGTTTAAACAATTTTTGGTATGCCAATTCAGTATTAAATATTATTGCAAACGAATCTGCAGACAGCTTAAAACAGGTTCGTTACTGGATTGATTGCGGCGATGATGATTTTCTTACCAAAGGCAATTGTTTATTACATATTGAATTAACGGATAAGCATGTGCCGCATGAATTTCGTGTACGCGATGGTGCACACAACTGGACGTACTGGCGCACCGGCATTACAGATGCTTTGCATTTTATAGGCGATAGTTTTCATCAAAATTAATTAATGTGTATGTCCAAATATTTTAACTGCTTATTTTTTGTGTTGCTTGCTGCATGCAATTCTTCAAACAAACAAAACAATGCGGCTTCTCAAAATGATGATATTTCTTTTAATGATTTTCAACCACGCTTTTTAGATGCGTACTGGGAACAAAACCCATCTTCCGCAATTTTTGTTGGGTATGGAAAATATTATGATGAACTTATTATTCCGGACAGCAATTCATTTGTTCAGAGCGTTGCATTTTCAAAGCAATGGCTTGATTCATTACACAGCTATAATTACAATAATTTATCAGACGATAACAAGATCAATTATAATATCATTCAAAATCAATTGCAAAGTGCCGTGTGGTATATTGATACTTTTAAATCGCAGCAAAGAGATCCTTCATCATATAATATAGGTGGTGA
>JABDGW010000074.1 GCA_013285855.1 Bacteroidota bacterium | reverse complement strand
ATAATAAAGGAGAAGGCGGAATTTTTGCTTTATATGCATTGGTAAGGCGCAGGCGCAAATGGCTAATACTGCCCGCTATGATTGGCGGTGCGGCGCTGCTTGCTGATGGCATTATTACTCCGCCAATTTCTATAACTTCTGCTGTTGAAGGGTTAAAAACTATTCCTGTTCTTCATGATATTTCGGTAAACACCATCATGCTTATCGTGCTTTGCATATTGGCGCTCTTTTTCTTTTTACAGCAATTCGGTACAGGTTCGATCGGCAGGTTATTTGGGCCTGTTATGTTTGTTTGGTTTACAATGATTGCTGTTTTAGGATTTGTGCATATAGCAGATAATCTTTCAATTTTTAAAGCATTCAATCCATATTATGCAATAAATTTTCTTATTAATTACAAAGGCGCATTTGTGTTATTAGGTGCTGTTTTTCTCTGCACAACCGGCGCTGAAGCGCTTTACAGCGATCTTGGGCATGGCGGAAGAGGAAACATTCGTTTTTCATGGGTGTATGTAAAATGCTGCCTGCTGCTTAATTATATTGGCCAGGGTTCTTACCTGCTGGCACATAACAGCGGGGTTACAGTAAGCAATGCAGTAAAAGATCAATTGCATCTTAATTCTTTTTATAACCTGATGCCTGGTTGGTTTGTTATTATAGGTGTGATTATAGCCACGAGTGCTGCTATAATTGCCAGCCAGGCAATGATAGCGAGCTGTTTTACGCTCATTGGTGAAGCATTGCGCTTGAGCTTATGGCCTAAAATGAAAATAAAATATCCTTCAGAAGAACGCGGCCAATTATTTATACCAAACATGAATTTTATAATGTTTATCGGTTGTGCTGGCGTTATTATTTATTTCAGGGAATCATCTAAAATGGAAGCGGCTTATGGCCTTGCGATAATACTTACAATGATTGCCACTACAATTCTTTTTGCCAATTATATGGTGCTTCACCGCATTAAAGCTTTGTGGATTTATGTTTTTTTAATTTTTTATTTAATAGTAGAACTTACATTTTTAGCTGCCCTTTCTCATAAATTTATGGAAGGTGGTTTTATAACAATGATACTTACGCTCATCAATTTTTCAGTGATGTATATTTGGTACAGAAGCAGGAAAATAAAAAACAGGTATATAGAATTTGTACGGCTTGA
This sequence comes from Bacteroidota bacterium, assembly GCA_013285855.1. GTDB lineage: Bacteria > Bacteroidota > Bacteroidia > Chitinophagales > Chitinophagaceae > Parafilimonas. The sequence goes on along the minus strand of JABDGW010000074.1, from coordinate 12,133 downwards.
AGATTATATTCCCATGATACAGGAACTTGCCAACGACAGATCAATACCTAAATATTCAACACATCTTGTGTATTTAACCAGCGCAAATAACCCAAAAGAAATAGAGCATAAGATAATTTATTCCATATTGAATAAAAAGCCAAAGCGTGCTGATATTTACTGGCTGGTGCATGTGTATACTCTTGATGATCCTTATACCGGCGCATATTCTGTTGAGCACATAATTCCTAACGAGATCATTCGTGTGGAATTTCGCCTTGGTTTTAGAATGCAGCAAAAGATTGGCCTTTTATTTCGCACAGTGGTTGAAGACCTGGTTAATAATAACGAAGTAAATATTACAAGCCGTTACGAAAGCCTTGGGCGCAGCAATGTGGTTGGAGATTTTCAGTTTGTTATAATGGAAAAATATCTTTCGCAGGATAATGAGTTGCCATTTTTTGAAAGAATAATAATGCAGATGCATTTTAAATTAAAAGAAGCATTTTTAAGTGAAGAGCGCGGATTTGGTTTAGATTCAAATTTTGTTACTATTGAAAAATTTCCACTTATGGTTTCCCAAATTCCTCAAATATATTTGCGCCGGGTTTTTGATGAGAAAACCAGGGAAGTTTTATAACGTTGCGTGCTGTAAACCATTTTTAGAATTAATTTTAAAACGTGAGTAAGAACATTAACAAGGTTTCTGTCGCGGGTCTTCTTATAGCTTTAGGAATTATTTATGGCGATATCGGCACCTCACCGCTTTATGTGCTTAATGCCATTGTAAATGGCAGGGTTATAAGTGAAAGCTTAATACTTGGTTCACTCTCCTGTATCATCTGGACGTTAACACTGCAAACAACTGTAAAATATGTAATCCTTACTTTAAAAGCAGATAACAAAGGTGAAGGCGGAATTTTTAGTTTATATGCGTTGGTGCGACGGCGCAGAAAATGGCTAGTTTTGCCTGCAATGATCGGTGGTGCTGCACTACTGGCTGATGGCATTATTACGCCACCCATTTCAATCACTTCAGCTGTTGAAGGTTTAAAGCAAATTAATTTGTTTGCTGATATAACCACAAAAACTATTGTAATAATTGTAATTGTTATACTCATCCTGCTTTTCTTTTTACAGCAGTTTGGTACTGCTTCAATAGGTAAACTTTTTGGCCCGATAATGATGATATGGTTTGCCATGCTTGCAGTGTTAGGCATTTTTCATCTTGCCGATGATCTGTATATTTTTAAAGCATTAAGTCCACACTATGCAATTCAATTGCTTACAGAATATCCAAGTGGTTTCTGGATATTAGGCGCTGTATTTCTGTGCACTACAGGTGCTGAAGCTTTATACTCAGACCTGGGCCATTGCGGCCGCGGAAATATCCGTGTATCATGGGTGTTTGTAAAAACCTGCCTTATATTAAATTATCTTGGCCAGGGCGCCTGGTTGCTTGCTAATTATAAAGGCGTAGAAATAAGCGGCCATGTAGCAGAATCATTTAATACTTTTTTTGGAATAATGCCTCAATGGTTTAAACTGCCAGGAACTATTATCGCTACCATTGCTGCTATCATCGCCAGCCAGGCTTTAATATCCGGTTCTTTTACTTTGATTTCTGAAGCACAGCGATTGAATCTCTGGCCTAAAATGAAAATAGTTTATCCAACTGTTGAAAAAGGTCAGTTATTTATTCCCGGGGTTAATACCCTTTTATTTATCGGATGCACTGGTGTGGTATTGTATTTTCAAAAGTCAAGCAATATGGAAGCTGCTTACGGGCTTGCCATTACTATGTGCATGATAAGCACGTCAATTCTTTTTGCCAATTACATGGTTTCGCACAGGGTTTTATCACTTTGGATATATTTATATCTCGCTCTTTATTTTACAATTGAAATATCTTTTTTAATAGCCAATCTTAAAAAATTTCCGCATGGTGGCTATGTAACTTTAATGGTTGGTGGCGCATTGTTTTCTGTAATGTATGTTTGGTACAGAAGCCGGAAAATTAAAAACAGGTATGTTGAGTTTGTACGGCTGGAACATTATATTCCTATGATACAGGAATTGAGTAATGACAGAACTGTTCCTAAATATTCAACCCATCTTGTGTATTTAACCAGTGCCGATAACCCTAAAGAAATTGAGCACAAGATTATCTATTCCATCTTAAATAAAAAACCAAAGCGTGCAGATATTTACTGGTTTGTACATATTGATACTTTAGATGATCCTTACACCTGCGATTATTATGTTGACCACATTATACCCAATGATATTATAAGGGTTGAGTTCCGGCTTGGTTTCCGCATACAGCAAAGGGTAAATCTTATGTTTAGAAGAGTGGTGGAAGAACTGGTGAATAATAATGAAGTGAACATTACCAGCCGTTATGAAAGCCTTGAGCGCAATAACATTGTTGGCGATTTTCAATTTATTGTAATGGAAAAATTTCTTAGTAATGATAATGAGCTGCCTTTTATTGAAAAGGTAATTATGAAACTTCATTTATGGTTAAAGGATGTTAGCCTTAGTGAAGAACGTGGTTTTGGCCTTGACCCAAGCTTTGTAAGCGTAGAAAAATTTCCATTGATTATTTCCTCTACACCATCCATAAAGCTGCAAAGAATTTATTCTGAGCAGGATAATGAATAGATGCTTTATCGCAACTGTTCATTAAAATTTTTTTGACTTTTTCAATTACTTCAATCCAAAATCTTCTTTCATTTCAGTCATGCAATTTTGAATATAGTTTGATATAAAGTTTACATCAGCTGCAATAGTATCTGTATCTGTAATACTTTTTGCTTTCTTTTCAACCACACGTATCAGGTCTTTTAATTGTATTAAATTAAAAAGATCAATGCTTGCCTTCATTTTATGTGCGTAGAAATAAACTTTTCCCCAATCATTTTCATTACTTGCTTTTATAAGATTGGCATTGCTTTCCGGCATGTGTTCAAGAAAAACCGTAACCATGTGTTTTACAAATTCCATATCCGCCTGGTGGGTCTGAATCAAAATAGTTGTATCATATAGTTTTTCATGTTCAGGCATCTGACTTTCTTTTGGCAATTTTTAGTTGCTGACTATTGATCATTCTGTAAATGGTTGATTTACCAACGTCAAGTTTACCCGCAACAGCTAATACGTCATAATCATATTCATCAAGATATTGCTGAATAAGTTTTAAAGTATATTCTTTTAAAGTATAATTACCGTTTCTTGTATAACTGCTTTTGATAGGTGTAAAATTTATCTGCAGGTCTTCTTCAATTATTTCTTCACCTTCTGCCATTACACATGCAAGTTCAGTAACAGATTTAAGCTCTCTTATATTGCCGGGAAATGTATAGGTCATCAGCTTTTGTTTGGCGCTTATTGATAAATACTTTTTCCCCAGATTATTTTCTTTGCAAAACTGGTCAATAAAAGATTTTGCAATAAGTAAAATATCATTTTCGCGCTCCCTTAGTGGTGGCAGAGCAATGGGCAAACCCAGCAGGCGGTAATACAAATCTTCCCTGAAATTACCTTTAGAGATTTCTTCCTGCAAATTGCGGTGCGTTGCCACAATAATGCGTGCATTTATTTTTACAATATCATTACTGCCAATACGTGTTATCTCTTTTTCCTGTAAAGCACGCAACAATTTTGCCTGCAGGTTCATATCCATTTCACCTATTTCATCAAGAAACAATGTGCCGTTATGTGCTTCTTCAAATTTACCGATACGCCTGTTGGCTGCGCCTGTAAATGCACCTTTTTCATGCCCGAATAATTCGCTCTCTAAAAGATCTTTGGGAATGGCAGCAACATTTACCGGAACAAATGCATGCTTCTTTCGTTCAGAATTAAAATGAATAGCTTTTGCCACCAGTTCTTTACCCGTTCCTGTTTCGCCGGTAATAGAAACAGTAATACTTGTGGTTGCAGCTTTCGCCATTAAGTTAAAAACCTTTTTAATGGCATTACTGTTGCCGATAATAATATTCTGAAAAGTGTATTTTCTTTCTACTTCCTGCTTCAGGTCTTCTACTTCTTTTTTAAGCGCTAAGTTTTCTCTCAAATTCTGTATCGCCATCCAAAGGCGCTGTTCAGTATCTGCATCTTTTACAATATAATCATGCACGCCTTTTTTAAAAAGATCAATAGCTACTTTAATATCTTCCTGGCCTGAGATAATAATTACCTGCGTTTCAGGGCTTAATTCTTTAATCTGGCTTAGCAGCGCATCGCCGTTTATATCCGGCATTGAATAATCGAGTGTGATTATATCCGGCTTTTCATGCAATGATGCGGTGAGTGATTTAGCGGAATGAAATTTTTTTACCTGGTATTCAGGATTTAACGATAAGTAATAGCCTAACCTCGCGACATATATTTCATCGTCGTCCACTACAAATATGCGGATGGCTTCTCTTAGCATATACGGATTTTGGATATGCAAGATAACGAATACAATTTTTTTATAGTATACAATTATATGCTTTTTTTGCCGCTGTCACTTTTTTACGATTTACCTCAAACACAAACTTTATTTTTGTTGTATGGAAGTTACGTCTGAAATGATTGATCGTTTAGCGCATCTTGCAAAACTAAAATTTTCTGAAGAAGAAAAAAAAGAGCTAAAAGTTGATCTTGAGCGAATGATTGAATTTGTAGAAAAACTAAAAGAAGTTGATACGACAGGAATAGAACCTTTACTTCATATTTCGGATGCAGTAAATGTGCTGCGTGAAGATGAAATAGAACAAATCATATCAAAACAGGAAGCTTTATTAAATGCGCCATTAACTGATGGCAATTTTTTTAAAGTACCTAAAGTAATTAAAAAAGACACAGAATAATTCATCCTTTTCTTACCATTTATGCAACCAATAATAGAATTACAGCAGGTTCGTAAAACATATTATATGGGCAGTAATACGCTTGATGTACTTAAGGGTATTTCGCTTGCCATTAATAAGAACGAATACGTGGCGCTTATGGGCCCAAGCGGCAGCGGTAAAAGTACTTTAATGAATATTCTTGGCTGCCTTGATACGCCTACAGCAGGCAGCTATATTTTGAACGGGAAAGATGTAAGTAAAATGGCTGATGATGACCTTGCTGAAGTACGCAATAATGAAATAGGTTTTGTGTTTCAGCAGTTTAATTTATTACCAAGATTAACCGCCGCTGAAAATGTAGCCCTGCCTTTAATTTATGCTGGTATCGGCAGAAAAGAACGAACAGAACGTGCAATGGAGGCATTAAAAAAAGTGGCATTGGCAGACAGGAGTCATCATAAACCCAATGAAATGAGCGGCGGCCAAATACAGCGTGTAGCTATAGCAAGAGCGCTGGTAAATAATCCATCTTTATTGCTTGCAGATGAGCCTACGGGCAATCTTGATTCGAAAACTTCTGCAGAAGTAATGGAAATCTTCAGTCATATACAGGCAGGCGGCAATACAGTTGTTTTGGTAACGCATGAAGAAGATATTGCAGAATATGCAAAGCGTATTGTGCGTTTACGCGATGGAAATATTGAAAGCGATAATTTAAAGCAAAGGGAAATGGCAGCGCATTAGTCTGATTGAATGATTATTGAACATTGAATATTGAGTGTTTAAATGTTTGAATAAATATTCAATACGCAATAAATCAATAATCAATATTCATTCGAAGAGATCAACACTCCTTCAAACCAAGCGGAATATTTAAAGCAAGCCCGCCTTCAGCAGTTTCTTTATATTTAAAGTTCATGTCTTTGGCGGTATCCCACATTGTTTTTATTACTTTATCCAAACTTACACGTGCATAATCAGGGGAGCTTTGTAAAGCAAGTTGTGAAGCTGTAATAGCCTTAATTGCTCCCATCGTATTCCGTTCAATACATGGCACCTGCACAAGTCCGCCGATAGGATCACACGTCATACCCAGATGATGTTCCATTGCAATTTCAGCAGCCATTAAAGCCTGCCTTTGTGTGCCACCCAAGCTTTCAGTAAGCGCTGCTGCTGCCATTGAAGAGGATACCCCGATCTCTGCCTGGCAGCCACCCATTGCTGCAGATATAGTTGCTTCTTTTTTAAAAATGCTGCCAATTTCTGCAGCTGTTAAAAGAAACCGCGTGATCTTTTCCTCATCATTACCATCACAAAAAATAATAAAGTATTGCAATACTGCAGGAATAACGCCGGCAGCACCATTGGTTGGTGCAGTTACCACACGGCCAAATGATGCATTCTCTTCATTCACCGCAAGTGCGAAACAACTCACCCAATCTAATATATACTGAAAGTTATTGCCTCCTTTTTTAACAGCATTTATCCATGAATTATAATCATTGTAATCATTTTGCCTGGTGAGTTTTTTATTAAGATCAAAAGCTCTTCTGCGCACATGCAAACCACCGGGCAGTTCACCTTTACTGTGGCAACCGCGGTACATGCATTCCTTCATGGTTTGCCAAATGTTTAATAATCCCTGTTTTGTGTCAGCTTCGCTGCGCCATGCATTTTCATTTTCCATTACCACCTCATGAATGGATAAACCAGTTTTCATGCACCAATGCAAAAGATCTTCAGATGTATTAATGGGAAAAGGCAGGTCAATCTTAATTTCCATTGTTTTGTCTTCATTTTCTTTTATCACAAAACCTCCGCCTACAGAATAAAATGTTTCACTGATCTGAATGTCATCTCCGCAGTTAGCAAGAAAGGTTAAACCGTTTGGATGAAAAGGCAAACTTTCGCTTATGAAAAACTGAACATCTGCATTAATTTCTTTTTCGTTATTCAGCACTAATTTTTTTTCTGATTGTATATGTTGAATTTTTGATGCAATTGTGGTTACATCAACCGTTACAGGATCTTCTCCGCATAAACCCATTAGCACAGCAATATCAGTTCCATGGCCTTTTCCTGTTTTTGCCAGTGAGCCATATAACAACACGATTACTGACTGTGTTTGCTGTAATAATTTTTTTTGTTGTAATGTTTTAATGAAGCGCAGTGCAGCTCTCCATGGGCCTAAAGTATGTGAGCTTGAGGGGCCAACACCAATCTTAAACATGTCAAAAACCGAAATCGCTTCATGCGGCATAGCTGTGTAAAATTAGTGCAGTAATAAAAGTTTTTAATTATAATTGCCGGGTTTAAAAAAAAGAAAGTTTTCATTACAACGGTTTTAACTTTTTAAAAGTCTTTTAATTGTACAGTTTTTGCCTGTTTCACGTTTTAAAAATTAAACTTTATAAAAATTTAGTATGAAGAAATTGCCTGTAATAACTTTTGCTGCTTTGTGTGTATTAATTTTTGCAGGGTCATGCAATGTTGATAATAGCAGTACTACAAACCCGCAATTTGGCGCGTTTTTAATTGCCAATGTTTCACCAGATGCCCCTCCGTTAACTGTTTATATAAATAATTCACTTTTTGGCGCAGGACTTAATTATGGAAATTATACGCCTTATTATCGTGCTACACCAGGTTCATACACTTTTTCATTTTATGATTCGTCCTCCAGTTCTTCACCCAAGCTTACAAAAACCGTTGAAATATCTCCTTTGGTAAATTATAGTTTTTTTGTGGTTGATTCTTTTAGCAAAGTAAAATCAAGCTTTGTAACAGATGCGTATGCAATACCGGGCGGTGATTCTGTTTCTGTAAGATTTTTTAATTTCAGCCCGAATGCCGGTGCAGTTAGTTTAATTGATTCAGCATCTAATACAACGCTTTTCAATAACCGTAGTTTTAATGACCAGGATGGAAATTCTCTTTATTCAACTTTCAATGAGGTAGAAACCGGTACTTCTGCTGTATACCATTTACAGTTAAAACAATCTGATGGAACTGTAATTGCCAGCAGAACTGATACTTTATCAGGCGGTCATGTGTATACCTTTTTTGCAAAAGGTAATGTGGGAGGAACAGGGACCCAGGCAGTTGGTATAGGAAGAATTCAAAGTTTTTAGCGAGGGCATATAAAAAAGAAGCCGCCTTGTAATAATGAGGCGGTTTTTTATTGCCATAAATAATAATCATACTTTTCCGGGTATTTATCTAAGTAAAAAATTCAACTTTAAAAGTGATCGTTGATTTCATTATTATAGGGCAAGGTATTGCCGGCACCTGGCTTAGTTATTATTTATTGAAAGAAGGCAAATCTGTTGCAGTATTTGATAAAGAAAATAATCAAAGTGCAAGCAATGTTGCCAGCGGATTAATTAACCCGGTTACCGGCAGGAGAGTAGTTACAACATGGATGGCTGAAGAGCTGATGCCATTTGTGTGGAAAGAATATAGTGAAGCTGGTAATTTTTTTCATGCAAAATATATACAGCAAAAAAATATCCTGGTTTTTCCTTCAGCGCCTGATTTGCAAAATGCATTTCTTGAAAGAATAAAAGAGCAGAATAATTATATTCAATCGCCGGGTGTACAAAAACAGGAGCTGCATGCTTATTTTAATTTTCCTTTTGAGGTGTTTGAAATATCACCTTGTTATGTTGTTGACATGCGTAAGTTTTTAGATGGTTACAGAAAGTATTTGTATCAACAAAATTTATTGGCTGATGAAGAATTTGATGAAAGCTTAATTAATTTCCGCGATGACTTCATTCAATACAAAAACATTAAAGCCAAAAAAATTATTTATGCTAATGGCGTGCAGGCATCCCGCAGTAAATATTGGGTGAACCTTCCGTTTGTACAAAATAAGGGACAGGCATTGATTGCAGAAATTGAAGGCTTGCATACTTCATTCACCTATAAATTCGGACATCTTACATTTATTTCTTTACAACAAAATTTATGGTGGATCGGCAGCAATAATGAATTAAATTTTCAAACAACAGCACCAACTGAAGATTTTAAAATAAGCACTGAATCATCACTCAGGTCAATTTTAAAAATACCGTTTACTATAAAAGAACATTGGTCATCTTTGCGGCCTGCAACGGTGGAGCGCAGGCCTTTTGTTGGAGTTCACCCTTTATATGATCAAATTGCCATTTTAAATGGAATGGGTTCAAAAGGCTGTTCATTGGCGCCGTGGTTTGCAAAAGAGCTTGCAGAAAATCTTGTTTATAAAAAACAAATAAATCCATTGGCTGATGTGCAGCGGTTTTCTAAAATGTTAAGCAGTACTGAAAGAAACTTTGATAAATGAAAGCGCAGTGTGCTTGCTGAAGGGATGAATGAAACCGAATGTCCCTGCTATCCACAAGGTTATGAGAAGGAGATATTACGGGAAAGAGAAAACGATACTCAGATGGTAAAATACTAAACTTTAAATAGTATCCAATAAATGATAACAATAAAAGAAAAGTGGAAGAAAAGAATAGATTTTATGTTTTTGCTAGGTGCGATTTCAGCCTTACTTTATATGGTGATGAGCATACTCCTTCCATTTTTCTTTAATGGATTTCATAGCCCATTTTTATTTTCAATCAAAATACAGTTGGGAATATTTTTTTTTACTCAATTAGGATTTGTTATACCTACCATTTTGATATTAATAAAAATTAAAAGAAGGCTTGTATATAAAATGAAATTAAATCAATCTGTTTATACCTTTATAACGTTAAACGATATCGAAATAAGTTTTTCTAAAAATGAAAGTTTTGAATTGATAAATAAACCTGACTATTATTTAAATAAATTCTTTTATGGCAGTTTAGCACTGTTCTTTTTAAAAAATGAATATGAGTTTAAGATTATAAAATATGAAAATAAAAAGCTTTATATAATACCTTCTTTTTTTGAAAATGCGGATGAGATTCAAGCATTATTAATATAAATTGATAATTGTTGAAACAAAATCAAAAAAAATCCAAAATGTGTTTTCCTTTTTTTGGCACTAAACACATAAGCCCTTAGCGAAGAATCTGCGACGACGAAAAACATCTTTAAGTAAAAGTTTGTTTAAACGTCGAGCATCGTCGCGCCTGAGCGGACGATGCGCAAAATAATTTTTATAAATGTCAATTCAACGCATCGCCCCTTAACAGAAGACGATGCCCGACAGTAAAGACCCCGCTTCGACTAAGGAACGGTGTAACCATCTTATTGTTTGCTATAAATTGCCGGAAATAAATTTTTTACAGTAATCTTTTATTTGTTGTCGCACTTTACGAAACTGCTCTTTAATTTCTTCTTCTGTTCCTGTTGCTTTTGCAGGGTCAGGAAAATTTTGATGAAACTTTTTTGCTTTTGCAGGGAAGAAAGGACAACGTTCTTTGGCATTGTCGCAAACGGTAATTACAAAATCAAAGTCAATGTTGCGATATTCATCAATATTGTTTGATGTATGATGCGAAATATCAATGCCATCTTCTTTCATAGTTTCAATGGCTCGTGGATTCACGCCGTGCGTTTCAATGCCTGCACTATAAACTTCTGCTTTGTCGCCTGCAAATTGTTGCAGGTAACCTTCCGCAATCTGGCTTCTGCAACTGTTACCTGTGCATAGCACCAAAATTTTTTTCTTTCTCATTGTTACACGAATAACCAAATAATATTTATGATACAAAACTTTGCATCAACGCCAAAGATGAGTTGCAAAACAATTACCGATGTTGTTATAATAATTGGTTTGCGAAATTAGTTGCAACAATCTGTGCCGCAACAAGACTTAGATTTTTCTGCATAAACTGTAATGCTAAAGATGCCTGAGTTTCCTGTTTTAAAATTGACGAGTTCTTTTTCGTTCAAATAATTTTTCAAAATGTCGCCAGGAATATTGATCGGTTTTTCTTTTTGAATGGTGATGTTGCTGAAACCATTTATTTTAATCAGTTCCAAATAAGTTTCTTTTTGTATTGCGCCTGCAACACAACCTGCATACATTTCTGCGTCTTTACGCAACCCTTCGGGAAGTTCACCAATCAGCACAACGTCTGAAATACTAAAGTGTCCGCCAACTTTTAAAACACGGAATATTTCTTTAAACACTTTGTTTTTGTCAGGCACAAGATTTAAAACGCAGTTGCTTACAATTACGTCAGCAACATTTGCAGAAACAGGAATGTTTTCAATATCACCTTGCCTGAACTCTACATTTACGAAACCTAATTTTTGTGTGTTGGCTCTTGCTCTTTCAATCATTGCAGGTGTAAAGTCAATGCCAATTACTCTGCCATCTGCACCCGTTTCGTTTCTTGCAATGAAACAGTCGTTGCCTGCACCGCTGCCTAAATCAATTATTGTGTCGCCTTTTTTTATTTTGGCGAATTGTGTTGGTAAGCCGCAACCTAAACCCAAATCTGCGTTAGGATTGTAACCTTCTACGCTGCTGTAATCATCAGTCATGATGTTGTAAACTTCAGTTGAGCAGCAACCAGAACCGCAGCAGGAAGATTGATTTGTTTCTTTGTCCTGTAAAGCAATTTCGCTGTATTTCTGCTTTACAATTTCTTTTAGTTGTTCTGAACTTTGCATTTTGATTCTTTTATAATTAACAACAATTGTTTTTCTTTTCGAGTTTGGCAGCAATAGTTGAAAAATATTTTTGCAGCTTATCAATTGCTTTTTCGTCAATGCAATAACAAATGCTGTTGCCTTCAACGTTGCCTTTAATTAGTCCTGCATTTTTCAGCTCTTTTAGATGTTGGGAAATTGTTGGTTGAGCCAATGGAAGTTCGTTTACAATGTCGCCGCAAATGCAAGTGTCAACCTTTACAAGATATTCAATGATGGCGATTCGCGCAGGATGCCCCAATGCTTTTATCATTGTTGCAATGCTATTTTGCTTACCGGTAAAATTTTCTGTCTTTGTCGCTCCCATGATCTTAATTTAATATTGCAATATTACGATAAAGATTTAACAGAGCTTTTTATGTATGAAAAGTGATAGCTATTATTAAACGTCGGGCATCGCCCCGCCTGAAGGGATGGAAGTTTATTAATTACTGTCTCACCCTAAACACAAGCTATGCTATGAAGACCCGCTTCGACTAAATTTATAAAGGTTTAAAAAGCAAGAACAAAACAACCACTTCGTACGTCATGCCCAACTTGATTGGGCATCTCATGCTTAGAGACATTTTACAAATAACATTATTATGAGATTATCTCGTAATAATTATTTTCTAAGGCCTCGATGAATGCTTCGCATTTCCCGCCTTCGCGGGAATGACGGGCAGTTTGTTGATTGG
>JABDGW010000073.1 GCA_013285855.1 Bacteroidota bacterium | reverse complement strand
TGCAGCATACAACTGTATTTACTGTAATTTTTGCTGAAAGTTTTAATGAAGAATTTCCTGTAAAATCATACTGAACAGAAAATTGTATATCATCGCCTGCAGGCTGAATCATTTGCAAAAATTTTATTTCATCCGCTTTTACTAACTGCAATTTTATATCAAGAGCAGTTTTTATAATTTCCTTAATTATTTGGAGTACACATGCGCCTGGTAAAACCGGTTGGGACGGAAAATGGCCTTTAAAAATTTCATGTTGAGCATTCACTTCAATTAATGCTTCAACAGAATTTTTCTCAACAGCAATTGTTTTAATGATATAAAGAGAATCTTTAAGCATAGCCTCTTCTAACGTGCAAAGCTATTAAGTAACAGGATAATATTTTATATAAGGGAACTGCAGCTTTTCATTGCACAAAAGCACAGTGGGAAATACTTAAAAAAAAATCAAAAACCATTAGCCGATACACAAAGCATTCTTCTTTTAAGCCGCAACGATTCTTCTGCATGCTTTATTTTTAGCTTTATCGTTGTCAGTTCATTCAAAGCTGCGTATTGGCTAAGCAGTCTTGAATAATCAATATACAGGTATTGTACTTCTTTTTCCAGCCTTGCAATGGCATAGTTAAGGTCAGTAGTTTTCATGCGATTATTTATAGCAATAACATTCGCAGAGGTATAAATAGTATGTGTTGTCTTTTAAGGATTTGATAAAAGCGTTATATTACCTTCAGTGTAAGGCAAAATCATAAACATAACGGTGTTTAAAAATACCTTCCCGGCCTTACATCGATGTAAAATAATCTCCAGATAATTGCCGGTATCCTTTATAATATCAACTACTTTTATTAAGCTATTTTATAAATTATCTTATGATTAAAATATCAAACGATAAGCTTGCTGTTATTATAAATGAAAAAGGCGCTGAGTTGCAAAGTATCCTATATAAAAACACAGAATACTTATGGCAGGCAGATGCACGATATTGGGGCAAACATGCGCCGGTTTTATTTCCTATAGTTGGGGAATTAAAGGATGGTGAATATATTTTTAAGGATAAAACATATAAATTATCACGTCATGGTTTTGCAAGAGATAAATTGTTTATTGCGCAGCAAACTTCAGGCACATCGGCACAATTTATATTGCACTATGATGAAACAACGCTGGCAGTTTATCCTTTTAAATTTATTTTCGAAGTAGCATTTACTATAAGTGGTACAGCACTTTCCTGTTCTTACGCTGTAAAAAATGCAGGTATTGATGATATGTATTTTTCTGTTGGCGGGCATCCCGCATTTAAAGTTCCGCTGGTGAATGATTTGAAATACACAGACTATTTTTTAGAGTTTAATAATGATGAAGAATTAAACGTACACCTTTTACATAAAGGGTTAATAAGCGATGCAACAGAAAAAATAAAACTTAATAATAAAATAGTACAACTGCAACCTTCATTATTTTACTCAGATGCTATTGTTTTAAAACATATACATAGCAATGAAATTAAATTGTATTCCGATAAGGATAATCACGGCCTAAAATTCATATTTAATGATTTTCCTTATTTCGGCATTTGGGCTGCAGTAGATGCTCCGTTTGTTTGCCTTGAACCATGGTGCGGCATAGCCGATAGTATTCATCATGACCGCCAGCTTATACATAAAGAAGGAATAAATAAACTTGCTGCAAATGAAAGCTGGCAAAGAACCTGGAGTGTTGAGTTATTTTGATCTTTCCAAATAATTTATAAACTTCGCCCGCCAAAACTCAATTACTGGTTTAATCCCTTTACATGAAGAACTTTTTCCTTACCAGCTTATTTATTTGTTTGGTAGAAATATCTTTCCCGCAGGATTTAGTGAAAGTGCCTGAATATGGGAAGATAGATATTGCCGATTTAAAAATGAAAGACTGCAGCTTTGAACCCGGTGCACCTGCCATGAATCTTTTATCATATAAAGATGTACAATTCTCTGTAGGCAGTAATGACAATTCAAAAATTATAACCACCATAAGATACCGCATAAAAGTCTTCAACTCAAATGGCTTTAAATACGCAAATGTTTTTATTCCTTATGATGGTGATAACGCTTCTAAAATAACTGATATACGCGGCGCAATATATAACCTTGATGAAAAGGGAGCCATACACACATACACTTTAAGTGATGCTGATATTTTTAAAAATAAACCCTCCAAAAAAACCAGTGGAAATAAGATCGCATTTACTTTTCCTGATGTAAAGGCAGGTTCTATTATAGAATACCAGTTTACTCAAACAGAAAAAAATTCTTATTCTATTGCGTCATGGTATTTCCAGGACGATATTCCAACATTGCTTTCTGCCTGTAAAATAAGCAAGCCTGTTTTTTCCCAGATACAAAGAAGATTAGTGCCGGATCTTCCAATAGAAGAGGCTTCCGTGATTGATGATTCGAAGGGATTCGATTTCCGCAAAGTATTGCTTTCATATGCAATGAGAAATATCCCTTCATTTAAGCCGGAACCATTTATGAGCAGCTTTAATGATTATGAATACAGGATTGATTTTCTTGTAGATTTCAGAGAAACACGTTACCGTGCAGTGATAAGGCAATCAAATGATCAGTGGACGCTCATCAACTCATGGTTGCTGAATTCTCCGTTTTTTGGAAGACAGTTTGCTTCGCCAATTCCCAATACAAAAGCCTTTGTAGATTCGGTAAAACATTTAAAAGAAACAACGCAAAAAATAGATGCTGTTTATAAATATGTAAAACGCAACCTCAAGTGGAATGAGTATTACTTTTTCTTATCAGATGACCTGGGTGAAGTATGGAAAAGTAAAGAAGGTAACAGTGCAGAAATAAATCTTAGTATCCTTAACCTGTTGCAAAAATGCGAAGTGCAAAGTTATCCCGTGGTATTCAGCACAAGGCTGCATGGAAAAGTAGATTATCATTTTACAAGCCTGGCTCAATTCAATACGGTTGATATTGTTGCTGTGGATAGTAATAAATTTTATTTATTAGATGGAACCAATCCTTATCTTTCTTATGAAACTCCGCCATATAATGTTGTAAACACCACGGGAATGATAATTGATGATATAAACAACCTGAAAATAAATGTTGACTTTGGCAGGGCATTGATCAAGGATTCAATATCAATCACAGCTTCTATAGATTCTAACGGAATTCTAAAAGGCAATGGAGTGAAAACTTATTTTGACCTGGATAAAATTCAGAAGCTGTACGATGAAAAAGATGCTGCTGAAAATGAAGATGAACCGAAAACTATGCCTGACATAAAAATAGACACATCCTGGTTTTTGAATAAAGAAAATGAGTTATTGCCTTTAATTGAAAATTTTAAATTTAATCAGGAGCTTCCTGTTACAAATGATTTTTACTTTCTTAATCCTTTTCTCTTTTTCAATCTTGTAAAAAATCCGTTTACTGATACAAGCCGCAGGTCTGATATAGATTTTATCGCCAAAAGTTTGTTTATAGTAAATATGAAAATTGCTTTATCGAAAAACATAAAAGTTGAAGAGCTTACAAAAAATAAAGAAACTGAAATGCCTGATAGCAGTATACGCTTTAGTTATAACAATGAAATAAAAAATGATACTATTTATATAAGCAGCATTTTTGAAATAAACAAGCCGGTGTTTGATAGACAGGATTATGGAGAACTAAAGAAATTTTTTGAGAATATATACAACCTGCTGAACGACCAGGTATTATTAAAGAAACAAGAAGAATGATATTTTAATTAACAACAAAGCAACCAGGGAAGGTTGCTTTGAGCATTTGTGTTAATTCTCGCAAAACAAAATTTACTTGTCAACTGTTCCGTCAGTAAATTCTTCCTGCTCTGTAATAGATCCGTCAGCTAAAATATTTACACTGTACAGTTTATCATCTTTAGTTAATTTAATATTATAAACTGTATTATTTGGCGTTGTTACTTCAGTAACCCCGGCAATTTTTGATTCACCAAATTTTTTGTTCAGTGCCATTACAATATTAGTAGGCAATGCATTACCGGTATAATATTTTAATGAGTAAATAAAACTGCCATCTGTGTTATAAAACACTTTATTAAAATTTCCATTTTGCGAAAAACTTACAAAGAAACCGTCTTTATCATCTCTCCATTTTACGTTTTGCGCATTTGGAAAAGTTTGATTGAAGCTTTGAATAAGTTTTGTGCCTGGCGCAGCGGCAATAGCTGAAGAAACCATTAAAACACATACTGCATATAAGATTACTTTTTTCATAATAATTTGTTTTTATTGCTTTTTTTGAATGATCAAATTTATATGCATTGGTAAGCCTAAGTCAAGTGATACTACACCATTGGTTAGTTAAAAAACGTTAAACAATTTTTTGCGATAGTGTACGGTTATAGATGAAGGAGATGAATCAAAAGATAAAGCTGATCTTTTCATCGGTGAACGGAGGGATTGCAGAATATAAAAAAGCATACCTGCCATTTGTTAAGTTGTGTTAATCTGCTGATGAATGGAAACAACATATAATAAAGGAACAAGGTTATTCTAATTTATTAGATTACTCAAAGCGTTATCAATGGTTGAATATAAAAACTTATAGTTTTCATTCAGTAATCTTTCTGGCAATACCCATCTGCTTTTTAATATAAGTTCCGTTTCAGTTTTAATAAGGAGAGCGCCAAATTCCAGCAACCATTTTGGTGAAGGCAAACCAATATTTATGCGCATGTATTGCCTTAGTTTTTGCATTAAAAATTTATTGGTTACAGGGTTTGGAGCAGAACAATTAAAAACGTCTTGTAAGTTTTTATTTTCATTGATGAACAAAATGATTCTAAACAAATCCTCAATATGAATCCAGCTAAACATTTGATTGCCGTTGCCTTGTTTTCCACCTAATCCAAATCGTACAAGATTTTTTAATGGCTTCATTACACCTTCATCTTTGCCTAATACAATCGCTATTCTCAATAATACCTGTCGCGTATTTGGCAACTGATAATCAAAGAAAGATTTTTCCCAGGCTTTTGCAACGTTCACAGAAAACCCTTCACCAATTTCTCCTGTTGATTCAGTCATTGGTTTGTCTTCAGCATGACGATAAATAGTTGCTGTGCCAGAATTGATCCAAAGTTTCGGCGGATTAATGCATTGCTGTATTATGTCTCCTAAGATTTTTGTCGTTTCAATTCTTGATGAAAATATTTTTGCTTTATTTTTTTCAGTATACCTGCAATCAACTGATTTACCTGCAAGATTTATCAAAATTTCAGCATCATTCAATGATTCAATTAATTTGTTTTTATCAGTCCAGTTTACAAAACCTTGCCGTCTTGAAACAATGATCACATTGTAACCGAGCTCTTTAAATTTTGCTTCCAGATATTTACCAATGAAACCAGTTCCGCCTGCAATTATAATTTTTTTCATACGTAATTAAGGTGATATATAAGGTTCATTGTAAAAAGTAAAATGAAGATCACGGCGAAAGAAATAAATAAGGTGTTCATCAACACTTCACCAATTTTAAAGATCAGTTTGTTCGGTATTTCATACATGGGATAATAAGAAAACTGTGTTATTACTTTGCCTGTCCAGTAAGCGGCGATCAAGCCTGTAATGGCGATGGCTAAACCCGTTCCATTCTTTAATTCATTGGTCAATAATATCGTAATCAACCCAAATGAAAAATTTAACCCCTGTATATATCGTCCATATGTTTTGGCGATTTCCTGGTTTAGCGGTTTGAGTTTTTTTATATCGTTATACCAATCAAAAACTACGTGTCTTATATATGGATAAATGATTGCAGTAAACATTTGACCGATTGCAGCAGTGACGATCAAAACGTTTGGCACTGAAAATTTCATACGAATGATTTATTTAAAGACTTTTAAAAAACTTCCCAAAAACCAATTCTCTTCTGCCTTAATCATAACACTCATGACCTTGTCTGCATGAACGGAAAACTTTTTTATATTATTTACCGTATCAGTGAAAGATTTTATCTCCGTATTGCGTTTGTCGCCTTCAACGCGACTTAATTCATCCAGCAGTTTAACCATGGGATCAAGCTCACGTCTTTTGCGTTGCTCCATAATATGCATGGCTACTTTCCATATATCTTTTTCAGCCGCGAAATATTCTTTCCTGTCTCCTTGTGTAATTGCTTTGCGAATAAGATTCCAGTTTATTAATTCACGCACATTCATGTTGGTGTTGCCGCGGCTGATATTTAATTCGGCCATGATATCATCTGTGCTCAATGGTTTTTCAGCGATAAGCAATAAAGCATGAACCTGCGCCATCGTTCTGTTGATACCCCATTGCGTTGCGAGGATACCCCAGTGTTCAATAAATTTTTGCTTTGCTTCTATTATATTCATAGTGCAAAGAAAGTAAATTATTTCTGAATTTTCAATAATTATTGAAAGTTTAGAAATATAAGTTCCTGCCTACTGTAAAGCAGATAAGACGTTTGGGTTAATTGTTACGAACAATTTCATTCATTTGTACATTCAATCAGTATAATAATTAAATTGTACCTTCTCTTTGAAAAACTAATTTGCACACAGCCACGCATAACGATTCATTATGAAAACATTTTTTCCCCTCACTTGCATACTTGTAAGCACTATTGTATTTGCACAACCGGGTTCAATAAAATATACCATAGATTCCGCCAGTGTTGAACATGCAGGCGTTCCTAAAGGCGAAGTGATCAGGTTCACTTACAATAAGTCGAAAATATTTCCCGGCACCACGCGTGATTGTTGGGTGTATGTGCCTGCACAATACAAAGCAGAACAACCTGCCTGTGTTTACATCAACCAGGATGGCATTCAATGGAACGCTCCTGTTGTATTTGATAACCTTATTTATAATCATGAAATTCCTGTTACCATCGGCATATTTATAACGGCGGGAAAAGTGTTGGCAGATAGTGGTGCCAATGCGTTGGAGCGTTATAACCGCAGCTTTGAATATGATGGATTAGGTGATGCATATGCACGTTTTATTTTAAATGAAATATTACCTGAAGTTGAAAAACTGAAAACAAGTGATGGCCGTGTTATTCATCTATCAAAAAATGGTAACGACCGTGCCATCGGCGGTTCCAGCAGTGGTGCTGTTTGCGCATTTACTGCTGCCTGGGAACATCCTGAAGCATTCTCTAGGGTGTTCAGTGCAATCGGAACATATGTTGGACTGCGTGGTGCAGAAATTTATCCTACGCTTATTCGTAAATATGAACCAAAATCTATCCGCATCTTTTTACAGGATGGAACGAACGATCTGAATATTTATGCAGGCGATTGGTGGAAAGCAAATGAAACAATGGAGCGGGCCTTAACTTTTGCAGGCTATGAAGTAAACCATGTATGGGGTGAAGATGGACATAATGGCAACCAGGGAAATTCTATATTTCCTGCTGCGATGCGTTGGCTGTGGAAAGGCTGGCCAAATCCTGTAACAAAAGGAAATTCCAAAAATCAATTCTTAAGTGACCTGTTGATTCCGGGTGAAGACTGGCAACTGGTTGGCGAAGGTTACCAGTTTACTGAAGGCACAGCGGTAAACAAAAACGGCGAAGTTTTTTACCAGGATATCCCAAATTCCAAAACATATAAAATTGATGTGAATGGAAAACTTACTGCGTTAAATACAGATGCAAAAAAAGCAAGCGGAACTTCTTTTGGTGCAGATGGAAAACGATACACTGTTGCCGGTGCAACAAAACAAATTCTCAGTTATGATGCGAATGAAAATGTAACGGTGATTGCAGACAGCATTTCAGGCAATGATCTTGTTGTAGCTAACAACGGCAACATCTATGTTACGTCACCGGATGGAACTGTAAACCCGAGCAAGCTTTATCTTATCAGGCCCAATGGAGAAAAAGTTGTAGTAGATGAGGGATTGAAATTTGCAAACGGCGTTACATTATCTCCGGATCAAACGCAATTGTATGTAACAGAATCTGCTTCGCATTGGGTATGGATATATAAAATAAATCCTGATGGAACGCTTACCTATAAACAGCATTATGGTTGGTTACACGAACCCGATTCACAGGAAAATGCCTGGAGTGACGGACTCCGGTGCGATACTGCGGGCAGGGTATATATAACATCAACATTGGGCATACAGATCACGGATCAGTTGGGCAGAGTGAATGCTATATTGCCCTTGCCGCCATCACCAAATTTTAGAACATCCAATGTTTGCTTCGGCGGAAAGGATTTTAATATCTTATATGTTAGTATGGGCGATAAAGTGTATCGCAGAAAACTAAACACAAGAGGCGCTAATACATTTGAGCTACCAATAAAACCTGCTAATCCGAGATTGTAAGATCTATCAATACTCATGGTGCCCTTCATCAAGTCTTTCATTCAACACATCTTTGGGCATATTGATCTGCTTACCGATTGGTTTGCCATCGCGATAGGCAATTACATTTAAATATGTTGCTCCAACAGGAAACTGAATGGGCTTGCCATCAAACTTTGCAGAAAAGTTATCAGGATTTGTATTGTCAAACGTGTAATAAATATCCAGCCCTTTTACTTCTGTTGTGAGCGTTACACCAAAGTCACTGTTCTTCATACGTTCCGGTTTAAACACCACATTGTACATGCTTGTTGAATATTTTATATTGGCTGCATCAAGACGTGGAAATTGTTTTTCCAGGCGTGTTATAAAATCATCCCAGTTCTTATTCGCTTTCGAACTCCAGTAAACTTCAGACAACGCAATTGCTCTCGGCCATGTCATGTATTCCGCATGCCTGAATGTAGGAACAGATTCAGTCCATAAATTACCTTGTCCACCCAATATATATTTTTCATCCACACTATCCGGAACGGGTTCATAATTGTATGAATCAGAAAGCCTGCATAAACCATAAGTTGGTGGTTCACCTGTTGGTTCTGCCTGGTAAAGATCAAGGTAACAGTAATCCCATGGTGTCATCACAACTTCATGATTCATTTTTGCAGCAGCAATACCGCCGCTCATGCCGCGCCAGCTCATAACAGTTGCATCGGGTGCAAGGCCACCTTCCAGAATTTCATCCCAGCCAATTAATTTCTTACCTTTTGATTCAATGATCTTTTCCACTCTTTTTACAAAATAACTCTGCAGTTCATCCACGTTATTTAAATGCTCATCAGCCATACGCTTCTGACATTTCGGACATACTTCCCAAAAACCTTTGTAGGCTTCATCACCGCCAACGTGTATATAAGAATTTGGAAAAAACGCTGCTATCTCCGTAAATATTTTATCAAGCATAGTGAATGTTGAATCGTTACCGATACATAAAATATTATCATTTCTTTTATAGCCTTTGCCGCCTGCATTAACAGAATATGGCAATTGTGTACAGCTCAGGTTTGGATAAGAAGTAATAAGCGCAAGGCTATGTGCAGGCACATCAATTTCAGGAAGAATAGTGATAAAACGATCCTGGGCATATTTAATAATTTCTTTCATGTCATCCTGTGTATAGAATCCGCCATCCGGTGTTGGTTCACCCGCTAATGCAGGCATAAATGTTCCCCAGCGACCGGTGCGTTTAACCCGCCATGCACCCACTTGCGTAAGCTGTGGCAAACTTTTTATTTCTATGCGCCATCCCTCGTCGTCAGCAAGATGTAGATGCAGTGTATTGAATTTATAGCGCCCCATCTGGTCAATATATGCTTCCACTTCCTGCTTTGTAAAAAAGTGGCGGCTGACATCCAGCATTAAACCACGCCATCCAAAACGCGGTACATCTTTTATATCAACACAAGGCATTGTCCACTGAATATTTTGCACAGCAGTTGTGCTTTCAATTGAAGGTGGCAATAATTGTAAAATTGTTTGCAAACCATAAAAAAGACCGGTGGTTTTATTCGCTGTGATAATAATGTTTGATGATGTAACTTTTAATGTATAACCTTCATTGTGTAATGACGTATCTGCCTGTTTATTCAATACTAAGCTTATTGAATTTCCGGATGATTTATTTGTTGAAAGATGATAGCCTGTTGACGTTGCGATCTTATTTATAAACCATTGAATGGTTTGCTTAACATCAGCATCGGAAGATGAAGTGGTAATAGCTGTTGAACTGGAAAGAACAAAACGGCCTTCATGCACCTGCATGCTTAACGGCTTTGGAATGATGGCGATGGAATCGCCTGCTTTTGCATGTAAGGCGATTGTAAGAAGTGCAATAAAAAAGCAAAGAGATTTGCTTTTGCTGATGGCTTTTTTCATCTGTATATCTTTTGTTTTTTAATTGCCACATGGAATTCTCTTTATGGTGGCTCATTTCATTCAATGGCATTTATGTAAAATGCCTAAGATAAAACATAGCTGGAATTTGGTGAAGGCTTCATTATTTCATCTCGGCTTTGCGGCGAAGAATGTAGCTGAGGAGTTTGCTGAGTTTTGTATTGTCTTTTTCAAAAAATCTATCTGCATACACTCATAAAAAAATTAATCACTCTGCAAGTTTTTCACTCAACTCATTTATTAATTCTTTGCCTTTTGTAATATCAAGCTGCAGTTTTTCTTCATTAAAAATCTTTTCGTCATTTAATGTTTCAAGATGTGCGTTCAATTCATGCAACAAATTTTTTACATCACTGTTATTTGATTTTAAGGCAAGTTCTTTTATAATGCGTATCTTCTCAAAATCAACAATACCTTCTCTTAGTTTTTCAAAGCGAATGCAACTGTTACCACCGGGATAAACAAGATAGCAATCACCTGCAGCCCAGGAACCGTAACGTGCATCGCGTAATGGATCTTCGGTCCATGAATCATACGCCCAGCGCAAGAAACCATCATAACCATGCGCTGCAACAAACCAGCTTATCCATGTGGCTTCAACGGGCGGAGAAAATAAAAATGTATTTGGTTTTGCAGGATGACAACAAACATAAAACGTAGAAGTAAATCCTTTTGCCGCTCTTTGTTTTACTTCATCAATCGAAGGCTGGTATTCATAAACGGAAGAATAATCATCCAGCAATGTATCGAGCTCTTTATGCCAGTCTCCCGCATAAGTTATTTTCCATTGTTTTGAGTTTTCTTTGATCACTTTTATGGCAGCAAGTGTTTGCGAAAGCTCGCTTTCATTCAACCCAATATATGTTTTATTCAGCCATCCTTTTTTTTCAAGATGCAATCTCAGATCATTCAAAAAAGAATTCCACGCGTGTTTGAAAGTATCAGATCCGGGAGGCCATAATTCATAAACATAGTTGCCTGAACTTTCGTCTTTGTATCGAAACCTGTTGTTATATGGAAGTGGTGTATAAATGGTGATCGCTTTATCAATGCCTAAACTCATAGCCAAGTTCACATACGTATCAAAAATTGAGTAATCAAATTTCCATTCCCCATTTTTTTGCTTTATCCAATCAATCATACCACCTTCAATCGCATATTCATTATCACCCCACGGAGAATGCACACCGTATGTTGTTATATAAGTTCCACCGGCGTCTGCATACAACTGCAAATGCTTTTTCAACAAATCAATATGTTCTTCACTCCAGGGTTGTACATTATAATAATCTGCGATCACCCACGGGTTTTGCCAGAGATCAAGCCTGTAATGCCAATCGTGAGGCTTAGGCAACAACTGATTTTGTACTTTGATTTGTATATGCAATGTTGTATGATAATTAACTGCATTCACTTCAATTGTTCCCGTATATGTTCCTGCATCTGCATCAGGGGGAACATTTAAATACAACCATACAGGCCTTACTGTTTTACCCGGCACATCAAAACGATCTTTCTCTTCACTCATCGGCACAAACCTGTCGGGCATAAGAAAGCCATTTGTATATGGCGATGGGCTGCAATCAGGCTTATCAGAACCATACGGAAAATTAGCAAGTACATATTCAACTTTACTTAAGTGAATATTTTCTTTGCTCAGCAATTTTCCTTTTTCATTTTTCAGATCATTTATTGTAAAACGAACCTGTTGCAAAGTATCCGGCGACCATACAACAATTTGTGCATTTAATCTTTCATTTTTCCACCCCGTTGCATTCCATGTTTTTGTGTCGTTATTTATTGCAGGCACTTCTGTTCTAAAATACAACGCATCTTCTGAGCCAAATGCAACATGCATTCCCGGCTTTTCTTTTGTCCATGCCGCAACATCAACAGAGTTATCTAAATCGTATTCGGATTGATAATGGGCGTCGCCAATTTTTGGAAGCATGATTGAATCAATTTCACTTTTATTTTTTTGTGCCGATGCAATAATTGCAAATAAAAAACCAGTAAGTACAACAATCGTTCTTTTCATCACTTCAATATTTTACGAGTCTTTGCGGGAAATCAAATTTAGTACAGCCAAACAGAACAACCATTTAATATTGTTATTTTAAAAACGAACTTTGAAAGCATTCATCGGCTTCATTAAAATCATCATGAAAACAAAAATCATATTTATATTATTGATTGGTTTGTTTGCATCATCATGTTTTGCACAAAAAATTTTGTGTAAAGAGTTTGATGATTATATGCTCACGTGTGAGCTGGTGCCTGCAGGTCCTGTGCCTACTGCTTATGATGCAAACGGTGTGTATCCGTACGTAAGTTATGCGGAAACATCTAACAGGCCTGTTTTAAAAAAATATCATTTTATTCTGCTGGAGAATGAATATATGAAGGTGACTATTTGCCCCGATCTTGGCGGCAAAATAGTTTCAATTATTTATAAGCCTGCAAACAAAGAAATATTGTATCAGCCAGGCATTGTGCGATACACAAGAATATTGCCCCGCTTTTACTTTACTGCAGGCGGTATTGAAGTAAGTTTTCCTATTTCGCATTCGCCATCTCAAAATGAAAAGTTGTTGTATAAAATTGATAGTAGCAGCAACAGGATGTATATTACATGCGGTGAACGTGAACTTCGTTTTGGTATGCAATATTCAATTGAATATTCATTGGGTATTAATGATAATTTTTTAACACAGCGTGTAGTGTATTATAATCCCGGAACAGAAGCCTGTTCATGGATGAGTTGGAGCAATGCAGCGTTACCATCAGCACCCGATACAAAATATTTTTTTCCAAATGGTAAAGTATTGCGTCATTCATCTTCGGTTGATACAATTGACTGGCAAACGCAGGGACCAAAAACAGAAGATGATATTAAAGAAATGACTGGTTATTTCTGGCAAACAAAAGATGTAAATGCATTTGGTGCATACACGCCTTCGTTGGGAACAGGGTTATATCATATAGCAGATGAGAAAATTGCCCCTGGTATAAAGTTGTGGAGTTATGGCAGGGGACAGGATACTGATTGGGCGGTATTAAGCACAGCAAGTCATCAAACATATATTGAGATACAGGGAGGGCCATTAACCGACCAATCTATTAAAACGATGCTGCAGCCAAAACAGGTAAAATGGCACGCAGAGTATTGGTTTCCTGCTGATGCACCGCTTGATATTTATACATTGAAAGCGCCTGATGTTAAGCTGCGCCCATTAAATACCGTTCCATTATTTCAATGGGCAAGACCAAACACAATTGAAGTATGGCAACAACTGCAACATGCAGCCCAACAGCAAACAAAGCCACCTGTGCCTCCTGCTATTGATGAAATGCTGTGGGCGCCATCAGGGATGGAACAAATGGATACAGCTTTTCAATATGCCATTAAACACGATGATGACAATGCTGATCTCTGGAAATTTTATTATGGTGCATGGCTTGCCGGCAGATCAAAAAAAGACAGCGCAGTTAAAATACTTTCTTTGTGTAACAATGGTGTTGCAAAAGTATTGCTGGCTCGTTTGCTGAAACTAAACGGGGATACAAGTACTGCAGCAAAAGTATTTGAAAGCATTACTGAAACATGGGTGCAACTGCATCCACAGGTTGTAGTGGAACGCGATAAATTGTTGCGCAGTATCGGTTTGCAAACTATTCCCGAACGCGAACAATGGCTACGCAAAGTGGATGCATTGAAAGATGAATGGGTTATTGAAAGAAGAATACAGCTTTTAATTGATGAAAATAAAATTGAAGAAGCAAAAAAATTATTATTATCTGTAACCTGGCAAAAAGTACATCAAACTTATACAAGAACAGGATTATGGATTCAGATATGCGAAAAGCAGGGCATCAATTATTTACCTGTTCCGCCACAACTTGGCGAAGACAGGCTTGCACGATTTGGTGCGTACAGAGAGTATGAATAAAAATAATTATGAACTGAATGACTCTTGATTGCCTCAAGCTAGCCAGTAGATGGTGTGATTCAATTATAGCACCTCTTGCATAAAAAGAAATTGCAGAAGCATAGAAGATTTTT
>JABDGW010000072.1 GCA_013285855.1 Bacteroidota bacterium | reverse complement strand
GTTTGGATGGCTTGATAACGATAAGCAATATTGAAAATCCTGCATACACAATACTTGGCAGCGAAATAAAAATATATGCAAGCGATGCATTGGATGGCAATTACACAGTAAATGTTTTGCCCGGAATTGAAAACCAGTGGGGTGATAAAACTTCAACATCATACACTTCAAATGTATTTTTTGAGAACCGTTTGCCCAATATAAAGATCGCCGGCACAGGGAATATTTTACCAAACAGTATGGGTAAATTAGTGCTGCCTTTTGAAGCCATCAATCTTAAAGCAATTGATGTTTCCATCATTAAAATTTATGAAAACAACATTGCGCAGTTTTTGCAGGTGAATGACATGAATGGCGGTCAAGACCTCCGTCGTGTTGGCAAACCCATTAAAGAAGCAACGGTGAGATTGGATGATGATAGATCACTCAACCTTCATCATAAAAATTCTTTCTCGCTTGACCTTGATAAATTCATTCGTACAGAACCGGGTGCTATTTATAGAGTAACGATTGGTTTTCGTCCAGGTTATTCTTTATACACCTGTGATAGTTTGGTGAATGATAAAAATGATGATGAAGAAGATTGGGATTACTATAATACAAGCAATAAAGACGTTGTTGATGATGAAGAAGATTTCTGGAATCGTTATGATAATTATTATGAGTATGGTTACAATTGGCGGCAAAGAAATAATCCCTGCTTCAGTTCTTATTACAATAAAGAAAAATTTGCGACGCGAAACATTCTTGCAAGCAATATTGGCCTAACAGCAAAATATTCAACCAGCAAAAGCTTATTTGTTGCAGTGAATGATATTATCTCAACAGACCCGATAAAGGGGGTTGAATTGCAGGTACTGGATTATCAGCAACAAATTATTGCAAAAGCAAATTCTGATGGTGATGGATTGGCGATGATTGATTTGAAACGCAAACCATATTTATTGATTGCAAAACAAGGCAATCAATTTGGTTATTTAAAATTGGATGATGGAAGCAGCTTGCCTTTAAGTCGTTTTGATGTGAGTGGTGATGAAGTGAAAAACGGAATTAAAGGATACATTTTTGGTGAGCGTGGAGTATGGCGCCCCGGCGATAGTTTGTATTTGAGTTGTATCATCAACGATAAAAATAATCCACTGCCTGATGATTATCCTTTAGAGATGGAGATCATTTCGCCACGCGGACAACTATACAAACGTATTGTACAAACCAATGCTGATGATGGCTTTAATGTTTTCAGAACAGCAACCGATGCAGATGCGCCAACCGGCAATTGGATATGCAGAGTAAAAGCAGGCGGCGCAACTTTTGAAAAGAAATTGAAGATTGATACAGTGATGCCGAACCGTTTAAAAATTAATCTTGATTTTGGAAATGTTGATCCGCTTGGAAAAAATGCAAACATCAATGGAACGCTTACAGCACGCTGGTTGTTTGGTGCAACAGCACAAAATTTAAAAGCAAGGGTTGACGCACAGTTGTATAAAAAGAAAACAACATTTCCGAAACTTGATGATTATGTGTTTGACAATCCAACATCAAACTTCACATCACAATCAAAAACAATTTTTGACGGAACATTAAGTGATGCAGGAACGGCTTCTGTGAATCCAACATTTGAAGCGGGTGAAGATGCGCCGGGCCAGTTACTTACTAACCTTGTTGTAAAAGTATTTGAACCCGGTGGCAATTTTAGTATTGATAATTTCTCCATGCCTTTCAATCCTTATACTTCCTATGTGGGCGTGCAGGTTCCGCAGGGCGATAAAACATGGGGATTTTTACAATCAGGCCAATCACATAAGTTTAATATTGTTGATGTTGATACGAGAGGAAAATTTTTACAGGGCTATTCAAAAGTTCAAATTCAATTATACAGAATTCAATGGCGTTGGTGGTGGGATGAAGGCGATGATGATTTGAGCAATTTCACACAGGATGAATATAACAAGTTTATTAAAAAAGATACCGTGCAATTAAGCAATGGGAAAGGCTTTTATAACATTAAAATGGATGAAGATGATTGGGGAAGATATTTGATTCTTGCAAAAGATTTACGCAGCGGTCATATAACAGGCAACACATTTTTTGTGGATGATTATAGCTGGCAAACAAGAGCCGGAACGAGTGACCCAAGTGCAGCAGCAATGTTATCATTTACATCAGACAAAGAGAAATATAACGTTGGTGACGATGTGAATTTATCTATTCCATCAAGCAAAGGCGGCCGTGCATTGATAAGTATTGAAAGCGGAAGCAAAGTGATGAAAACATATTGGGTTGAAACAACGCAAGGGCAAACGAAATTTTCTTTTAAGGCCGACAAAGAATACAGCCCGAACGTGTATGTAAATGTGAGCTTGATACAACCACATGCACAAACCGTAAATGATCTGCCAATAAGAATGTATGGTGTTATTCCAATTATGATTGATGATAAGAATACCATCTTAAAACCTGTTATAAAAATGGCTGATGCAATACGGCCCGAGGTGAATAACAGTATTACAGTATCAGAATCATCAAACAAAAAAATGACTTACGTAATTGCATTGGTTGATGATGGTTTATTAGATCTCACACATTTTAAAACACCAAACCCGCATGATGCTTTTTATGCACGTGAAGCGTTGGGTGTAAAGAGTTGGGATTTGTATGATGATGTGATTGGTGCGTTTGGCTCGCAAATTCAACGCATATTAACTATTGGTGGTGATGCAGAAGCAGACATTGCCAGCAACACGAGAAGAGCAAATCGTTTTAAACCTGTTGTGCAGTTTATGGGACCCTATACTTTAAACGGCGGAAGCAAAACACATAATTTTATTTTGCCTGCATACATGGGTAGTGTGCGTGCAATGGTTATCGCAGCAGGCGATAATGCATATGGTTTCGCGGATAAAGATGTAACTGTAAAAAAGCCATTGATGATATTACCAACATTGCCGAGAGTTGTCGGCCCGGGAGAAGAAGTAAAAATACCTGTTACTGTTTTTGCAACAGAAAATAATATTAAAAATGTTTCACTAAGCATTCAAACAAATTCATTAATCAGTGCAAATGGAAATCAAACCATCAGTTTTACAAAACCCGGCGAACAGCAGGCATATTTTTATGCCAAAGTGAATAATGCAACAGGCATCGGAAATGTAAAAATTATTGCAATAAGCGGTAAAGAACAAACGGTATATCAAACAGAAATTGATGTAAGAAATCCGAATCCATATACAACGCAGGTAACAGAAACAACTTTACAACCTAATCAAAGCTGGAACTCAACTGTTGCCATGATTGGTGATGTACAAAGCAGCAAAGCGACATTGGAAATATCAAGCATTCCTGCAATAAATCTCGAAAAAAGATTGACGTATTTGATTACGTATCCGCATGGTTGTATTGAACAAACAACTTCATCTGTATTCCCACAATTGGTATTAAATCAATTAATGGATCTTAATGACAGGCAGAAAGCTGAAATAGAAAGAAATATAAAAGTGGCATTGCAGAAGTTTAATAATTTTCAGCAGAGCGATGGTGGCTTTAGTTATTGGCCTAATGAAGGCTATAGTGATGAATGGGGAAGCAATTATGCCGGGCATTTTTTGTTGATCGCTTTTTCAAAAGGTTATAACGTTTCGCAGAGCATGTTGCAACAATGGAAACAATATGAACGCAGCAAAGCGCTTGCGTGGAATGTAACTTCTGCGCCGTGGTATGGAACGGATTTAATGCAGGCGTATCGTTTGTACTTATTAGCATTGGCAAATGCTCCTGAACTTGGTGCAATGAACCGTTTAAAAGAATGGAAATTTTTATCACCTGAAGCAAAGTGGAGATTGGCAGCAGCATATCAATTAATCGGTCAACCGAAAATTTCGTTGCAATTAATAAGTGGGTTACCTGCTTCGTTTCCTGTAAGACAATATCCAGGCATAACATTCGGCAGCAATTTACGCGACCAGGCAATGGTATTGGAAACATTAGTTACAATGAAACGAAATGCCGAAGCAAATGAATTGGTAAAAACAGTTGCTGCACAATTATCGCAGGATTATTGGTACAGTACGCAAACAACAGCTTATAGTTTGATAGCGATCGCAGAATTCAGCGGTATCAATAAATCAAACCAAAAAATAATTGCAGTTGGAAAAACAGGCAATCAAAACATCAATATAAATTCTAACAGTGTTGTTGCACAAAATGCATTGCAATGGCAAAACGCGAAAGCAGTTGTTCAATTACAAAACAAAGGCAATAATGTTTTGTTTGTTCGGGTAATCAATGAAGGTAAACCCATCATCGGAGAAAATATTTCATTTACAAACGATGCAAATATTTTAAAGGTTGATGTGAATTATATCAACACAAATAATACTGTTATCAATATTGATTCAATTAAACAGGGAACTGATTTTGTAGCGAAAGTTGTAGTAACAAATCCGGGCAGGAGAGAAGTTTATACCAACATGGCGTTAAGCGAAATTTTCCCGAGCGGTTGGGAAATTTTAAATACAAGATTGTATAACAGTGAAGGCGGTTTTGAATCATCACCGAGCGATTATATGGATATTCGTGATGACAGAGTTTATTATTATTTCGATTTGAAACCTTATGAAAGCAAAACGTACTATGTGCAATTAAATGCTGCTTATCCTGGTAAATATTATTGGCCGGGCGTTTATTGCGAAGAAATGTATGATCATACTATAAGCGGCGGAGTAAAAGGAAAATGGGTGAAGGTAATTGAATAGATTGTCAGACATCTATTCAACAAAAAAACCCCGCCTAAGACTAAGCGGGGTTTTTCAACCCTAAACCCTTAAAAAACTTTATAAAGGTAAGAAGTTTCCATTTTATATATTTAAATATTTTATAACGCAATCTTTTTTAAATAACCACTTGTTTCACTATTAATTATCCTGTTTAATTTTTTTTTAAAGACGAAATTTTTTTGTAACCGATCAGTTACATATATATTTGTATCCGAACGGTTACATATATATTATGAGAAGAGATGTTTTCCAGGCAATAGCAGATCCCACGCGCAGGAAAATAATCCATACGCTGGTGCAAAAACCGCTTAACCTTAATTCGGTTGCAGAAAACTTTCATATAAGCCGGCCTGCTGTTTCAAAGCATATTAAAATATTAACGGAATGCGGGTTGGTAATAATTAAGCAGACAGGAAGAGAAAGGTATTGCGAGATAAACTTCAAATCACTGCGCGAAATTGCTGACTGGATTGAACAATACCGTGTTTTCTGGACAAACAAATTTGATGCACTGCAAAATTTCCTGGAAGAAGAAAACAAACCAGTAAAATTTCTGAAACAAGCAAAAGGGAAGACTGTAAAAAAATCAAAAAAATAAAAAATAATCTTATGCAAACACAACCATTTGTAATTGAAAGAAGCTATAACGCTCCTGTTGAAAAAGTTTGGAATGCCTTAACCGATAAAGCTCAAATGAAACAATGGTATTTTGATTTGTCAGATTTTAAACCTGAGGTTGGTTTTGAGTTTAAATTCGATGGAGGTAAAGATGATAAAGTTTATCATCATATATGTAAGATCATTGAAGTAATACCTTATAAAAAATTAAAGCTTAGCTGGAGTTATATTGGTTATGAAGGCATGAGTTATGTAACGTGGGAATTGTTTGATGAAGGCGAAATAACAAGGTTAAAACTTACACATGAAGGGCTTGAAACCTTTCCTCAAAACAATCCCGATTTTGCAAAAGAAAGTTTTACACAAGGCTGGACGTATATTACCGGCACATCGCTTAAAGAATTCTTGGAAAAAGAAAAAGCATCAGTTTAGCAGTTATTCTATTTTTTTAATTTTTCCTGTGCCTGCCACGTTTTGTGTAATGGATGCATTGCCTTTGTAATACACGTTCCCAACTCCGGCAATAGTAATATCAAGTGTACTGTCAGCAAACAAACGTGCATCGCCTGAACCGGCAATTTTTACAGTTGAATTTTCTGCTTTCAAATCTTCTGCATGATAATTTCCGCTGCCCGCAATTTCTATTTTAGCATCTTTTGTTTCACCGGTAATATAAATATCGCCCGTACCTGAAATGCTTGAGTTTATACTAGGTGTGTTCACATCAAAATGCATATTTCCGCTACCGGCTATATCAAGATTAAGATGGCTGCCCCCGGTAATTTTGTTTGTAGTGGTAACAGTTCCGCTGCCGGTGAGTTTAAAGCCTTCCAGCTTATCTGTGATAATATATAATTTTATTTTTTGTGAAGGATGCAGGTTTACATCATCTTTTGTATGAATGTTTACTTCATCACCGTTAACATCTGTTACAATATAAGGCTGTATATTTTCATCAGTTTCAATTTTTATGGAGGCTGCATTTCCCTGTGTAAGCTCAACATCATAATTGCCTGCACAAGTTATATTTTTGAATGCAGACAAATTTCTTTGTGAAGCTGTAACACTTCCATTTCCGTTGATGGTTTGCTTTAATGGATTATCGCAGGAAATAAAAGCAATTATAAAAATGAAAGCAGTTAAACAAATTTTCATGGCGCTTTTTGCGGATAAAATTAGGGGAATAATAATAATTTTCCGATAGAGTAAATTGGCAAATTTCAATAGCTTATACGAAATGACAATAAACGTTGAAACGTTTAATCTTACTTTTCACCTTTGGCATCTCACTTCTCTCTTTCGTATCTTCGCATTTCTTTTTATGAATGAAAAAATATTAATTCTTGATTTTGGAAGCCAATACACACAATTAATTGCACGTGCAGTAAGAGAAGCAAATGTTTACTGCGAGATCATTCCATTCAACAAGTCTTTTACTATTGATGAAACTATTAAAGGAATTATTTTAAGCGGCTCGCCCTTTAGCGTAAACGAAACAAATGCACCAGGCGCAGATATTTCTTCTTTCATACAAAAAACGCCGGTACTCGGTATTTGCTATGGTGCACAGCTTACTGTAAAAGAGTTTGGCGGTAAGGTTGAAAAATCGAATAAGCGTGAATTTGGAAGAGCAAAATTGCATAAGCAACAAAATGATATTTTATTGGCTGATGTGCAGGAAAACTCACAGGTTTGGATGAGCCATAGTGATACGATTACCCAATTGCCTGAAGGATTTGAATTGCTTGCAACTACAGCAAGTATTCCGGTTGCTGCATTTCGATTAACTGTAAACGGTCAGCCATTAACCAACTTTCCACTTTATGGTTTGCAATTTCATCCGGAAGTTTATCATTCAACCGAAGGAAAAAAAATAATTAAAAATTTTCTTGTAAATATTTGCGGATGCAAACAGGATTGGACACCTGCTTCATTCATACATGAAACTGTTGACGCTTTACAAAAACAAATTGGCAACTCACATGTAATAATGGCTTTAAGTGGCGGTGTAGATAGTACTGTTGCGGCAACACTTATCAGCAGAGCAGTTGGCGAAAGATTACATGGAATTTTTGTTGATAATGGTGTATTGCGTAAAGATGAATTTGAAACCGTTCTTAAAACCTATAATAATTTAGGGCTGAATGTAACCGGCATTGATGCGAAAGATAACTTTTATACGGCGTTAAAAGATAAAACTGATCCGGAGGAAAAAAGAAAAACGATCGGCAAACTATTCATTGATGTATTTCAGCATGAAGCATCAAAAATAGAAGAAGCAAAATTTTTAGGGCAGGGAACAATTTATCCCGATGTGATTGAAAGCGTAAGTGTGCATGGACCGTCTCAAACAATAAAGTCGCATCATAATGTTGGCGGCCTTCCTGAAAAAATGCATCTTTCGTTAGTTGAGCCTTTGCGCTTTTTGTTTAAAGATGAAGTAAGAAAAGTAGGCCTTGAATTAGGAATTCCTGCTGATATGATCAACCGCCATCCATTTCCAGGCCCCGGCCTTGCCATAAGAATTTTAAGTGATGTAACAGAAGAGAAAGTTGAACTGCTGCAGCGGGCAGATGATATATTTATTAATTCGTTAAAAGAGTATGATCTCTACAATAAAGTATGGCAGGCTGCCGCTATTTTATTGCCTGTTAAAAGTGTTGGTGTTATGGGCGATGAGCGCACTTATGAATATACGGTTGCACTGCGTGCTGTAACATCAGTTGATGGCATGACAGCAGACTGGGCACATCTTCCGTATGAATTTCTTGCGCATGTATCAAGTGAGATTATTAATAATATTCGAGGAATTAACCGCGTAGTATATGATATTAGCAGCAAGCCGCCATCTACAATTGAATGGGAATAATAGGCATTAAATTTGATTTGCCAGAACTGATTTATGTATCCATTTATTAAAAGAATTTTTATTGCGTGTTTTTTTATTGCCGGTTTTATTATTTCGAAAGCAGCAGACACAACAAACCTACCCATACGCGTTGCAGTAATTTTACCTTTAAATCTTGATTCTGCGTTTAATGGCTATGAATATAATTTAAGCAACTCAAAAATTCCCCAGTATTTTTTATCAGGGCTTGATTTTTACAGCGGTGTAATGATGGCTATTGATTCACTGCAAAAAGAAAATGCAAATATTGAAGTATGGATTTATGATGCGCATAAACAAAATCAAACTGTGCAGCAATTAACTGATGAAATGCAGCCAATGAATTTTTCTTTGATCATTGCTTCCATATCAAATTCGGCAGAACAGAAGACCATTTCAGATTTCTCGGCAAAAAACAGCATCCCGGTTATTTCAGCAACTTTTCCCAGCGATGCGTATTTAAGTAGTAACCCTTTTTATATAATGGTAAACCCAACATGGCAAACACATATTAATGCCGTGTATGATTATCTTTCAAAGAATTATAAAGGCAGGAAAATAACATTATTTACACGCAAGGGTTCATTGGAAGATAAGATAGCGGCAGAATTGCAGCAACTAAACGCCAAAAGGTTAATTAATTTTTCAAATGTTGTTTTAAATGATAATTTTTCTGATGAAGATGTTTTAATGCATTTGGATAGTACTGTGCAAAATATAATTCTTTGCGGAAGCCTGTACGAAATTTTTGGCAGAGCACTTATAAAAACACTGAATGATAACGGGGCAACATATCCAACTGTATTAATAGGAATGCCCACCTGGAATGGCATGAGCGGAACAACAGGAAGCAGCGCGGAAAATATACAGATTGTAATATCTACGCCGTATAATTATTTGCCTGGCAGTAACAGCTCCCTTGATACAATTGCAAATGAATATAAGCTTTCCTATTATTCAAGGCCAAGCGATATGGTTTTAAAAGGGTATGAAACCATGTACCATTTTACAAAGCTGATGCAGGCTTATCCTGATTCATTTATAAATAAGGTTTCAGATACTTCTTACAAAGTTATGAACGAGTATAAGTTTCAGCCTGTAAGGCTTTCACAAACATCTTTTGTTCCTGATTATCTTGAGAACAAAAAAATATATTTCATAAAGATTTCAAATGGTAAAATCCAGTCAATAAATTAAAATAAAAAAGTCCCGTAAAACGGGACTTTTATTTTAATTCCAAAGTGTTGACCTTCTCCAGCCTCTTGTTTTCATTCGCTGAATGTTCCAGAGATCAGCAGCACTGAATATATTTTTATTTTCATTTTCCTTTTCGAGGTTAATATTAGCTGCTACTGTTTCTTTTACTTCTCTTACGAGCGTGTTTAGTTCTTCCTGGTCAAGATAAACTCTTGAATCGTTTAATTCCTGTTTCATAATTGTTCTTTTTTTAGTCAATAAAATCTTTCTGATATGGCAGTCAAGCGAAAGAGTAGTTTGCAGTGTAAATGCAGTTGCCATTAAGGAATCATCATTTTCTAATTGGCTCTGCAAAGATATTGTATTGTGTACATTTTACACAATAATTATTATTAAAGAAATGATAATATATAAGCGGTTATATAAATTATATAAGTGCTTATACAATTATAGCTTCTGCTTTTCTTTTAAACAAAAAGCCCCGCACAATGCGGAGCTTTTTCATTTTTCTCATGTCAGACTAACTATTTTGCGCCTTCAACCAAAACAGTTGTTTTATTATCCAGCACTTCAACAAATCCGCTTTCAATTGTATAATTATCAAAATCTGTTTTTGTTTTCAGCACCTTAATATTGCCTTTGCCTAAGGCTGCAACAAGCGGCGCATGCCTATCCAAAACTTCAAATGAACCAGCAATGCCCGGCAACTGAATGCCATAAAC
Organism: Bacteroidota bacterium; assembly: GCA_013285855.1. GTDB lineage: Bacteria > Bacteroidota > Bacteroidia > Chitinophagales > Chitinophagaceae > Parafilimonas. The sequence continues at coordinate 4,308 of JABDGW010000072.1, read as the reverse complement.
ATCTCCGCTGTATAATTTTGTTTCGGGTGTTAATATTTCGAGTGTCATAATTCGACAATTTGGTAATTCGGCAATTCGACAATAAAAATCATTCGCTAATTTGTCAAATTATCGAATTGATTAATTATCCTTTAGCCTGTTCAATTAATTTCTTTCCTTTTTCAATTGCATCTTCAATGGTACCTACAAGATTGAATGCAGCTTCCGGATACTCATCCACTTCACCGTCCATTATCATATTAAACCCGCGAATAGTGTCATCAATATTTACAAATACACCTTTTAAACCGGTAAATGCTTCAGCAACATGGAATGGTTGTGATAAAAAGCGTTGCACCCGTCTTGCACGGCTTACAATCAATTTATCTTCTTCGCTCAATTCGTCCATTCCAAGAATAGCGATGATATCCTGTAATTCTTTATAGCGCTGTAATGTAAGTTTAACGCGGTTGGCAGTATCGTAATGCTTGTCGCCAACAATAATCGGTGTTAAAATTCTTGATGTAGAATCAAGAGGATCTACGGCCGGATAAATACCAAGGTCGGCAATTTTACGACTTAATACGGTTGTTGCATCAAGATGTGCGAATGTAGTTGCCGGAGCCGGATCAGTTAAATCATCGGCAGGCACATACACAGCCTGAACAGAAGTAATAGAACCATTTCTGGTTGAAGTAATTCTTTCCTGCATTAAACCCATTTCAGTCGCCAGCGTTGGCTGGTAACCTACTGCTGAAGGCATACGTCCAAGCAAGGCAGATACTTCAGAACCTGCCTGTGTAAAACGGAATATATTATCAACGAAAAATAAAATATCTCTTCCTTTCCCGGTGCCATCGCCATCGCGGAAATATTCTGCAACCGTTAAACCGCTTAACGCCACACGTGCACGCGCTCCGGGAGGTTCGTTCATCTGGCCAAATACAAATGTTGCTCTTGAATCTTTCAGGCCTTCCATATCAACCTTACTTAAATCCCAGCCGCCTTCTTCCATACTGTGCTTAAATGCATCACCGTATTTCATAATGCCGGCTTCTATCATTTCACGCAGCAGATCATTTCCCTCACGGGTTCTTTCTCCAACACCTGCAAATACAGAAAGACCACCATAACCTTTTGCAATATTATTAATAAGCTCCTGGATCAATACAGTTTTACCAACACCGGCACCACCAAACAAACCAATCTTACCACCTTTTGCATAAGGCTCAATAAGATCAATAACTTTAATGCCTGTAAGCAGCATTTCTGTTGCTGTACTAAGATTTTCAAATGCAGGTGGCATTGCATGAATCGGACGTCCATTTTCTTTACTTACTGCAGGCAATCCATCAATAGCATCGCCGGTTACATTAAATAAGCGACCATGAATTGCCTCGCCGGTTGGCATAGCAATAGCAATACCTGTATCAATAACTTCAGTACCGCGAACTAAGCCTTCTGTGGCATCCATCGCAATGGTGCGAACGCTGTCTTCACCTAAATGCTGCTGCACCTCAAGCACTAGTTTGTCACCGTTGGGGCGTTTTAGTTCCAAAGCATTATAGATTTCAGGCAGTGAACTGTCTGGAAAATAAACATCAACCACCGCACCTATAATCTGCTTGACCTTACCTATGTTAGCCATAAAATTTTATGCTTTTTAAATTTTGCGCAAATGTAAGGTTCTGCGGCAAGAAATCCGAATAATAGTTGGCATTTTGTGTTTTTGATTTATTGTATTGCCTTGAAAACTGTTTAATAAATTTCTGAACCAAAAACAGGCTTTCGTGCTTCCCATTTGCCATCTGTAAAATCAGGAATATGTTGCAGCGTTCCGCCTTCTTCAATTGATTTCTCACTTAGCGGCGTAATTGAATACCATGTTGCGAGGTCATAAACATCTAACGGAAATTCAACATTACGTTTAATGCATTCGATAAAAGCATTGTCAACAAAAAAATCCATGCCACCATGCCCTGCACCTTCCGCATCTTTTGAATAGCGTTTCCATAAAGGATGATCATATTCATCCATATATTTTTTTGTGTTTTCCCATGTATGTTTTTCAGGGCTTTTATCTTCAAAATAAATCAAGCCAGCTTCCGGTTCGCCTGCACGGTTATCAATCCATAATCCATTGGTGCCCTGTACGCGAAAGCCAAGATTGTATGGCCGTGGCGAAGATGTATCATGGGTTAAAACGATTGTTTCTCCGTTTGCAGTTTGTATTTGCGTTGTTACTACATCACCTTCTTTAAATTTTACTTTTGCATTAGAGTTATTTTCTCCGCCCGAACCAGGATAATTTACAATATATCTATGCAAGCCTTTTGCTTTTGTTGATACAGATGATAATGCAGTTAAACGGTTACCGCGGTTAATATTGATCATGGTTGCGACGGGACCGAGGCCATGTGTTGGATATAATTCTGCATTGCGCGTAACATAATGATTGGTTCTCCATTTTGCTTCGCTGTAACCTTTTGCGCCAAACTCAACGCCGCTGTCATAAGGGGTTTTGCCGTCATTAAATAATACGCCCCGAAGATCATGCTGGTAACCACCTTGTAAATGCAATATTTCACCAAACATTCCTTGCTGCACCATGTTTAAAACCGCCATTACATCTCTTCTGTAACAAACGTTTTCCATCATCATTATTGAGATTTTTGTTTGCTGATGCGCTTTTACCACATCAAAACAATCCTGCAGTTTTATGGCACCGCATACTTCAACACCGGCAATTTTTCCGGCATGCATTGCATCAATTGCCTGTTCAACATGCCATTCCCATGGTGATGCTATGATGACTGCATCTACATCATCACGCTTTAATAAGTTGCGATAATCGTAGTTGCCATTTGTATATTCTGCCGGAGCTTTTTTCTTGTATTGCGCAACCAGTTTTTGTGCATCCGCCATCATACCTTTATCAGGGTCGGCCATTGCTACCACTTCAACATCGTTGCGTTTTAAAAATTCTTCGAGATGGCTTTGTCCGCGCAAACCTGTTGCGATCATTCCTATTCTTACAATATCTTTTTTTGGTGAGGCGAAAATTTGCAAAGGCGCATGAATTGCACTTAGCGTGATGCCTGATGCTGCAATATCTTTTACAAATTGGCGGCGTGAATAGGCTGGTTTCATTTTAAATAATTAGAATGTAAACATAAAAAATATGCGTTGAATTTCTGCTGATATATAATCAACAAATGAAAGGCTGCCGGATGGAAATGAATACCCCGCTGAAGATTATGTGCAATGCTTTTGTGGCGGAGTAGTAATGAACAGCCGGAACAATAGCTTAATGCCTATACTTTTACTGATAGCTCCAAATAAATATAAAAAATTTATGCGCGCCTGAATGCCCATTTCCACATTTCTTTCCAGGTTGGTTTTTTGCCATACATTAAAATGCCGGTGCGGTACACTTTTGCTGCAAACCAGGTGGTAAGGATAAAACCAAGTATAAGAAATGCCATGCTGAGTAATAATTGCCAGAGTGGTACCGCATCATTTCCTATGCCATGTGATATGCGGGCCATCATAACGATTGGTGAAAATAACGGGAACAAACTGCCGAAAACTGCCAGGCCGCTGGTGGGTTCGTTTACAGCTTTTGTCATTATAACGATACCGAAAATAATAGGCATTGTGATGGGCAACATAAGGCTTTGCGCATCCTGCGGATCTTCGTTTACTGCGCTGCCAACACAAGCAAAGAGCGATGAATACAAAAGATAGCCGCCCAGAAAATAAAATATAAAACAACCAATAATAAGCGGAATGTTTATGCCGCTTGCATTGCTTATTAAACCAGTGTTTTTTATAGTTTCTGCCGCCTGCATAGTTTGGTTTTGTGCATTAGCGCTGTGCATTTGCGCTGCAAGATTCGGGAAAATTACAGGCAGTAAAAAGTTAAGGCTTACCATAAGAATTATCCAGATAATAAATTGAACCAGGCCAACTGCACCAATACCGAAAATCTTTCCCATCATTAACTGAAAAGGTTTTACGCTGCTTACAATTACTTCTGCAATGCGGCTTACTTTTTCTTCCATTACACCGCGCATAACCATTGCACCGTAAATAAATAGAACTATATAAATAAGAAAGCCGGATACATAACCAATAGCATAACTTATACCTGCTTCCTGGCCCGTATCGTTTTTACCTTCAATGGTAGAAAATTGAATGTTGCCTTCTTTTTTTGCACTGTCTAATTGCGCTTTTGAAATATTGAATTCAAGCAAACGCTGTTGCTGTAAAGCGGCATTTAATTTATCTTCAATCTTGCCTCTTGACATAAGGCCAACAGATTTTTTG
>JABDGW010000071.1 GCA_013285855.1 Bacteroidota bacterium | reverse complement strand
TAAAAATAAATTTTGTGTTGCCTAATTATTCTGTTTCAGAAGAAAATTATATTAAGTCAATATATCATTTGCAGCAGTCAAATGAATCTGTGAGCACCAATGCCTTGGCAGATCATTTAAAAGCAAAGCCGGCTTCTATAACCGATATGCTGAAAAAATTACAGGCAAAAGGCTTGCTGAATTATAATCCATACAAAGGTTTTCGTTTAAGCCGTGACGGAAATAAAGCGGCGCTGATCATAATCCGCCGCCACCGTTTATGGGAATATTTCTTAGTGGATCAATTGCGGTTTAGCTGGGAAGAAGTACATGAAGTGGCCGAAGAGTTAGAACATGTGCGCAGTAAAAAACTGGTTGATAAACTGGATGCATTTTTAGGTTTCCCAAAGTTTGATCCGCACGGAGATCCGATCCCGGACAATAACGGTAAAATAAGTATGCAGCAGCAATTGCCTTTATCAAATCTGCCTTTAAACAAACAGGCTGTAATTACTTCTGTTCAAAACCAGTCAAGCGAATTACTTTCTTTTTTAAGCAGCCGCAATATTATAATAGGTACAAAGCTTGAAGTAAAGCGCAAACTTCCGTTTGATAATTCAATAGAAATAAAATTTAAAAACAGGCAATCAATAAGCATTAGTGAGCAGGTTGCTAATGCCATACAGGTAAATCCTTTATAAGATGATTCAATTTGATACAGAGAATTCTTTAAGCAATGTGCATGAAACAATTGATGCAACAAAACAAGGCAAGGGCTGGAAAAAAATATTCGCGTTTTTAGGTCCGGCTTATTTAATAAGCGTTGGCTATATGGACCCGGGAAATTGGGCAACGGATCTCCAGGGCGGCGCGAAATTCGGATACACCCTTATTTGGGTTTTGCTTATGAGCAATCTTATGGCTTTACTCTTACAAAGCTTAAGTGCAAGGCTGGGCATTGTAAGAAGAAAAGACCTGGCACAGGCAAACCGCGAAGCCTATCCGCCCGTAACAAATTTTTGTTTATATGTACTTGCAGAAATTGCAATTGCTGCCTGCGATCTTGCTGAAGTTTTAGGCATGGCATTGGGCATTCAATTACTTACTGGTTTGCCATTAGTGTATGGCGTATCTTTTACAGTGCTTGATACATTCCTGCTTTTTTATTTGCAGAAAAAAGGTATGCGCACGATGGAAGCATTTATTATAGCATTGGTGTTAATTATCGGGCTATCCTTTATTATTGAAATTTTCCTGGCGAAGCCACCTCATGCAATAGGAATTTTAGAAGGTTTCGTTCCCTCTTCTTTAAACAATGAAGCTTTATATATAGCTGTGGGAATTATTGGCGCAACGGTAATGCCGCATAACCTGTATTTGCATTCGGCGCTGGTACAAACGAGAAAGATCAGGAATACCGAACCGGGTATAAAAAAAGCAATAAAATATAATTTGATTGACAGCACCGTTGCATTAAATGCAGCATTCTTTGTTAATGCAGGCATATTGATTCTTGCAGCATCTGTATTTTATTTTAGCGGGCATTCATCTGTAGCAAAAATTGAAGATGCTCATCGTTTGTTACAGCCCATGCTTGGAACTTCATTAGCGCCCATTTTATTTGCTGTTGCGTTAATTGCTTCAGGACAAAGTTCAACAGTTACCGGCACACTCGCAGGCCAGGTTGTTATGGAAGGTTATCTTCATTTGCGTATTAATCCATGGTTGAGAAGATTACTTACACGTTTGCTCGCTATCATTCCTGCAGTAATTGTTATTTTAATTTATGGCGAATCAAAAGTGGATGCATTGCTCGTGTTTAGCCAGGTATTACTTAGCCTTCAGCTTGGCTTTGCCGTTATTCCTTTAATACATTTTGTAAGCGATAAAAAAACGATGGGAAACTTTGCTATCCGCATACCAACAAAAATTATTTCATGGCTGGTGGCCTTAATTTTAATATGCTTAAATGTAAGGCTTGTAGTAAGTGCAATGATGAATGTTTTATCTGAAGATGGGCATCTCTTTTTAAAGATTATAATTATAATTGCTGCGCTTGCGTTTGCCTGGTTATTTATTTTAATGACATTTTATCCATTATATTCAAAAAGAAAAAAAGACCGTGCTGCAGAAAGTATGCATGGCGCAACACCTCAGTTGCTGAATCTTTCTGTAAATGCTTTTAAAAGAATTGCAGTAGCGCTCGATTTTAAAAGTCTTGACGAAAAATTAATTGCACATGCAATAAACCAGGGTACAAAAGATTCAACTTATTTATTGTTGCATGTAGTGGAAACCGCTGCTGCAATATTTTCCGGCACCTCAACTGATGATGAAGAAACAAGAACAGACGAAGGGCGGCTGCATGCACTTGCGGCGCAATTAAAGCAACTCGGTTATAACGCAGAAACACAATTGGGTTATCAGCATCGTGTAAGTGAAATTGTACGCATTGTAAAAGATTTTAAAGCAGATATTTTGATTATGGGCGCGCATAGGCATACGGGCATAAAAGATATTGTATATGGAGAAACGGTTAACCAGGTTCGGCATAAATTACCATTGCCTGTTTTAATTGTAAACTGATTTTTTTTTGTGACCATCATCGGTTCTTCGTGGCATCGTTCCTTGCGTCGCACACTTGTACGTAGGTTTTTCATGGCAGCTAAGGTTTCAATTTATAAACGCTTCCATCAGTTTCAATCTTAATTATTTTTTCACTTTGTAAGTAGTTAAGCACTTGCCATAATTTTTCTTTTTTAATATGCCTGCATGAATGCAATATATTTTGCACACTTACATTTTCATCAGCAAGCATATTTAAAATACGTTCTTTAATTGTTATAAATTCTTCTTCCGAAACAGAAATTGATTTTCTTTTTAAACAATTATCGCAAATGCCGCAATCTGTAATTTCATTATCTCCAAAATAATTCCCTATAAACTTACTTCGACAAACGATTGAAGCATTTAAATAAGCCAGCATTGTTTCAATGCGTTTTTCAAATTCGTTTTTACATTGCTTATATCTTTCATAATTTATGGTTAGATATTCTGCTGACGCACGATTGGTAATAAAATAAATCTGCGGTGTTTCTTTCTGTGGCGCATAATCAATTACATTAAATAATTGCAATTGAAGAAGCATTTGCTTTATTTCTTCAACAGGTATTTTTACAAGCCGGCTGATCAATTTCTCATTGATGGAAATTTTGTTATCATAAATACCTTCATACGTCCTCAGCAAACATTTTATAACAGGCTCAAGCAGCGAATGCGATTGTTCAAAGGCAAGCAATAATTCTTTTGTTGTAACAAAACAAGCTGTGGAAGGCAAAAAAACAGTTTCATTAAAACTGATATAACTTTCCTGCTCCAGCATTTTTAAAGTGCTTATTACTGTAAAAACATCAAGGTTAAAATTTTTAATAAACTCATTCAGGTTAAAATCATAATAATTTCCTTCACCAATGCCAACAGGTATTTGCAGGTAATCAACCAGGCTTTGATAAATTTTTTTTATTTCTTTTATCGGTGGAAAACGGAGCGCCGGTAAATTTTTCAGCTCGTTTTCATCTGTTGAATTATACAGTAGAACAGCATAAGATTTTTTTTCATCTCTTCCTGCACGGCCGGCTTCCTGGTAATAACTTTCCAAACATTCCGGCACATCATAATGAATTACGGTTCTCACATCAGGTTTATCAATGCCCATTCCAAATGCGCTGGTACAAACCATTATTCTTATTTCATTATTCAGCCAGGCTTCCTGTTTTTTACTGCGCATTTCATGCGTTAATCCTGCATGATAAAAATCTGCATTTATGTGTTGAAGTTTCAAAAGCTCGGCAATTTTTTTTGTAAGCTTCCGGCTTTTACAATAGATAATGCCGCTGCCTTTTACATTACTTAAAATTTCTATAGCCTTATTTATTTTGCTATCAATTTTAAAAACAGAGTACGATAAATTTTCGCGCTGAAACGATTGGCGAAATACAACTGCATCTTTTAATTTCAGCTTATCTTTTATATCATCTAAAACCAATGGCGTTGCAGATGCAGTTAAAGCAAGTAATGGCGCATCAACAATATTTCTAAGCTCAGCAATTTGCAAATAAGATGGCCGGAAATCGTAACCCCATTGCGACATGCAATGCGCTTCATCAACCGCAATTAAATTGATGTTCAATGCTGAAGCATATTCTTTGAACATCCTGCTTTGCAAACGTTCCGGTGAAACATATAAAAATTTATAGTTGCCATGCAAAGCATTTTGTAAGGTTTGCTTTACTTCATAAAATGTTTGCCCGCTGTGCAATGAAAGTGATGCTATATTTCTTTTTTCAAGATTGGAAACCTGGTCTTTTATTAATGCAATTAATGGACTAATAACAAGACATAATCCATCGTTCATTAATGCAGGAACCTGGTAACAAACAGATTTACCGCCGCCGGTTGGTAATAAAGCAACAGTATCTTTTTCATCTAAAACAGATTGAATAATCGCCTGCTGCTGCGGGCGAAAAGATTGGTAACTCCAATATTGTTGAAGTATTGATAAAGGCGTGGGCATTTGCTGCCCAAATATATGCAGTACAAGGGAGTGACACAATTGTGCTTAATTGAAATACTGCAGCCGGTAAAATAATTCAAACAACTTTTTTCCAGTTCAATCTTACCGAATTAACCGCAAGCACCACATCACTCAAGCCCATTACCAGTGCCCCAAACGTTGGCGTTAAAAATCCAAAAGCAGCAACCGGAATAGCAATGATGTTATACAAAAATGCCCAGAATAAATTTTGCTTTATGGTAATGAATGTATGCTTGCCTAAACCTAATGACAAAGGCAGGTTTTTCAGGCCATTATTCATTAATACAACCTGTGCGCTTTGCACAGCAATATGCGATGCATCACTTAAAGAAATGCCAACAGATGCTTTTGCCAGGGCCGGTGCATCATTAATTCCATCGCCAACCATTGCAGTTGGCGCAAGAGCATTAAGCTTTGCAACCCAGTCAGATTTTTGCTGAGGTGTTTGTTCTGCAATTACTTCATCAATGCCAAGTTTTTTTGCAACAGCTTCACATTTTTCTTTCCTGTCGCCGCTTAATAAAATTGTTTTTATATTTTTTGAATGTAATAAGGCAATAACATCTTTTGCTTCATCACGAATTTTATCCGCTACATCAATCCATCCAATCAATTCATTATTGCGAACTATATAAACATTGTGCGATGCATCATCAGTTAAATTTTTTGCTGCACTGTATGAACCTGCAATATAACTGTTGCCTTCTGCATCACTTGCTTTCATGCCAAGGCCTTTAACCTCTTCAATATTGTTCCATTTTAATTCGTTGTTTGCTTTCCATTCTTCACTTATGCTTTTTGCAATTGGATGATTGGAAAATTTCTCCAATGAATAAGCAATGCATTTTGCTTCTTCTTCATTAATAAAAAATTTAAAATTATTTATACTGAATTTGCCGGTTGTTAAAGTGCCGGTTTTATCAAACACAACCTGTTGAATATTTTTAAAAACTTCCAGGCTTTTTGCATTTTTAAATAAAACGCCGTTACGTGCCGCTCTGCCTAAACCCACTGCAATAGCTGCAGGTGTTGCCAAACCCATTGCACATGGGCAGGCAATTACCATTACGGCAATGCTTCTTAATAAACTTCCGCTAAAATGCAGATCAGTAAAAAAATAATTGGCAAGAAACGTTATTACAGCAATGCCTATAACTGTGGGCACAAACACCGCACTTATTTTATCTGCAAGCTGCTGCACCGGCGGCTTTTCTGTTTGTGCATCTTTTACCAACTTTAAAATATGGCTTAAAACAGTGTCTTCACCAACGGCCGTTACACGTGCCTTTACCGTTCCGTTTTCTACAATGCTGCCCCCGATTAATTTATCGTTTGCAATCTTATCAACTGGTGCGCTTTCTCCGGTAAGTAAAGATTCATTCACGCTTGCTTCACCCCAAATAATTTTGCAATCCATTGGTACAGGCTCGCCGCTTTTTATTAATATCAGGTTGCCCAATTTTAATGTTGTGCTTTCAACCACTGCAATCTGTTCCTGATGCTTTTCATCATACACAATTTTATTTGCCATGGTTTTTTGTTTAACGGCTAATTTTTTTAAAGCTGATTGTGTTGTTTCAATTGATTTATCTTCTAACCAATTACCCATAAAAACTAAAGTGATGATGGTGGCAGTTGTTTCATAAAACATAAATTGGTCGGGCTCGTTAGTCAGCGTTCCGTATAAACTGTAACAAAATGATGCAAGGGAGCCAAGTGTTACAAGCACATCCATATTCGGAATGCCGCTGCGTAAACTGTTGATGCCGCTTTTGCCGAAATACATCATTCCCACAATAAAAACAGGCGCAGTTAAAACAAGTTGTACATAAGCATTCATTAAAAACATCAAATGCAGGCCAAGCATATGCAGGAAGAGCGGCGCTGCAAATACAAGGCAGAAAATGAAGCGTTGAAAATTATTATGTAAGAACTTTTTCGATTCTTCATGAATATAATTATCACTGTTCCCATTTGCAGAAATAACCTCATAACCCAGGTGTTTAATTCCCTTTTTGATTTTTTCTGAAGATAGATTTTCATCATTGTCAAAGCTTACATCGCCGCCCATAAAATTCACTTTCACATTTTTCAACCCTTGCCCGTGCAAATATTTATTTATAGATAGAGCGCAGTTGGCGCAACTCATGCCTTTTACCTTCAAATTCACTGTATGCATACTATCAATTTACAAAAAAAACTTATTTAGTGCAAAATTACTATAGCTCGTTTTCTTCATAAAAAATATAAACTCAACAGGGTTGCATTTAACTTCATATTGATTAAAATCTATAATTTGCCTGCATGAAAAAATTCTTTCTTATGCTGGTTGCATTTGCTTTTGCAACAGCCCTAACAGCTCAAACAAACAGTAAATATATTTTAGTGATACATGGCGGCGCCGGAACAATTTTGAAAAGCCAGATGACCCCCGAAAAAGAAGCTTTATATAAACAAGGTTTACAAAATGCGTTAGATGCAGGCAGTAAGATTTTGAAACAAGGCGGCACTGCATTAGATGCAGTTGAAGCTACAATTATGGTTTTGGAAAATGATTCTTTATTTAATGCAGGCAAAGGCGCAGTATTTACAAATGAAGGAAAGAACGAATTGGATGCATCAATTATGGATGGGAAAACCTTAAAGGCAGGTGCTGTTGCAGGAGTTACCAATATTAAAAATCCTATTACAGCAGCAAGGGCAGTAATGGATAAAAGTGAGCATGTGATGATGGCAGGAAAGGGTGCAGAATTATTTGCTGCGCAAAACGGTTGCACTGTAGTTGATCCATCTTATTTTTTTACTACGCAACGATGGAATGATTTACTTGATGCAAAAAGAGAAGACTCATTAAAAGCATTGCATAAGGATTCAACAAAAGCATTCTTAAAACAACCGGATAACCACGATTATAAATATGGAACAGTTGGTGCAGTTGCATTGGATATGTATGGCAATCTTGCTGCTGCAACAAGTACGGGCGGCATGACAGACAAACGTTATGGAAGAATTGGAGACTCACCAATAATCGGCGCCGGCACTTACGCCGATAATAATACCTGCGCCGTTAGTTGTACAGGTTGGGGAGAATATTTTATAAGATTGAGTATGGCAAAAACTGTAAGCGACAGGATGGAGTTTGCGCATGAAAGCGTAAAAGATGCGGCAGATGAAATGATCATGAAAAAACTTCCTTCATTAGGCGGGGATGGCGGGCTGATTGCAGTAGACAAAGATGGAAATTTTACTATGAGCTTTGATACTGATGGAATGTATCGCGGCTATATAAAATCAGATGGGGAAAGTAAGGTAGAAATTTATAAATAAAATCTGGATAGAGGCTGCCTAAATCGGGAAGTTTGTAAATGCAATAGAATAACCTCCGCTCCTTAATGTAATACTTTTTTATTTTGTGTTACTTTACTATATTTGTTTTACAAATTATCTTGTATGGAAACTTCAGTTTTAACTTCCAAAGGCCAATTACTTATACCAAAAAGATTAAGAACTAAATATGGAATTAAATCCGGTATTAAAGTAATTTTTGAAGAAACAGAGCGAGGTGTTGTTATTCGGCCGATGAATGAAGATTATTTCAATTCTTTTATGGGCATTCTTAAGCCTGATGGTAATTTAAAAGGTGAGATAAAACAATATAAAAAAGAGGAGAAACAGATGGAAGAACGTAAAATGAAACCGCTGTCTAAACCTAATAAAAAAGCAAAATAATATGGCGCATTTTGTTTTAGACAGTTATGCCATGCTTGCTTTTTTCAGAAATGAAATCGGCGCCGAAAAGGTAAAACAACTGCTGCATGAAGCGTCTTTAAATAGGCACGAATTACACATGACTTGCATAAACGCAGGAGAAGTGTTTTATATTACACATAGAAAAGAAGGCGCTGAAAAAGCTGCACTTGCATGGAAAGGACTGATGCAATTTCCAATTCATATTATAGATGCTGATTTGGATTTTACTTTAAGTGCTGCAAAACTTAAAGCAAAATATTCTATTTCTTATGCTGACGCCTTTGCTGCAGCACTCACTATAAAAAGAAAAGCTACGTTGATTACGGGTGATGATGAGTTTGATGTGGTTCATGAAAAAGGTTTTAAACTTCAACATTTGCCCTGATACTATTCAAACAATGTTTGTTGTGTGTTTGTATTATTATCTACCCAATGCATTTTTACAGATTTACTGTAATCTTCAAATCTTGTTCCTACAGATTTCCAGCCGGTAACTTCAATATTTTTTCCAATCTTATATTTTATTTTTTGAATCTGCGCACCACGGCCTTTTTCGAAATACAAAACAGGATCCTGTGTTGTAGTAATAGTTTCCAAAACAATATTTTTATCTTCTTTAATGAAGAAAAATTTGTTGTGCAGGCTTGTGGTTTCAATCTTAAAACGTTTTACGAAATACTGCTTCTTATCAACATCAGCATACACGGCGGTTATAATTTTTTCAGGATTGAATTTTTCAAGTAATAATATTTTATCAGGTTCAAAGCGTTGTGTTAATTCAAGATCAGTCAGTTCATAGCTTCCATCTTTATAAATAACAAGAATTTTATCTTCTGCTTCAAAGCTTCCTAATAAAATACCTTTTCCATCACCATTTAATCTGCCATATACATTATCAAACCATAGCTTTCTGCCGGCCAAAGTAGCAGTCCCTTTTTCTTTAAACTTAACCGTACGAACAGGATATTTTGTAACCTGGTTTCCCATGCTGCTGCGCCCTTTTATATCCAGCGTTTCAAAATAAAAATCAAATTCTTTTATGCGTGCAGAACAATTTGGGCTTAAAGTTATTTTTACAACCTCTGCTTCTCCGTTTGCATTCACTGATAAATATTGCACTTTACTTTTATCATTGCCTTTCGTCAAATCATATTCTTTATCTCTTGTAACACCGGTAACATTAAAACGCTTTGCATAACTGGTTCCCGAATCACCATCACTGTAAATCATATTATAGGTTGTGCGTTCATCATTTTTCATAAACACAGCAGCGTGTAAAATATCTTTACCTATAAAAGTTTTATCAGCAACTTTTATCACTTTCATAATGCCGCGTTTGGTAAACGCAATGATGTCATCAAACTCAGAACAATCGGCTAAAAATTCATCTTTCTTCAAACCAGTTCCAATAAACCCTTCACTGCGGTTAATATATAATTTTGTGTTAGCAATTGCAACCTGTTTGGCTTGTATTGTATCGAATAATTTTATTTCCGTTTTGCGTTCTCTTCCTTTGCCATATTTCTTTAACAGGTTTTCAAAATAAGCAACAGAAAAATCTGTAAGATTATTTAAATCGTATTTTACCTGTTTTATATCAGCTTCAATATTTTTTATTTGATCATTCAGTTCATCAATATCAAGCTTATAAATTCTGCGCACCGGTTTTTCAGTCAGCTTTAAAATATCTTCTCTTGCTATCTCTCGTTTCAATTGGTTTTTAAAAGGAGCAAATGCTTTATCAATTGCAGCAATTACTTTCTCCCAGGTTTCATGTTTTTTTTCAAGCTCTTTATAAATTTTTTCTTCAAAGAATATTTTTTCAAGTGACGTATAATGCCATTTATCTTCCAACTCACTCAACTTTATTTCAAGCTCACGCTGTAATAAATCTTTTGTTTTATCTACAGATAATTTAAGCAGTTCCTGCACACCGAGAAACCTCGGTTTTTGATCAACAATAACGCAGGCATTTGGAGAAATACTTAACTCGCAATCAGTAAAAGCATACAATGCATCTATCGTTATATCAGGTGAAATCCCCGCAGCGAGCTCAATAATAATTTCAACATTTTTTGCAATGGCATCTGTAACTTTTTTTATTTTGATCTTTCCCTGGTCATTTGCCTTTACAATCGAATCCATCAGCGTAGAAGCCGTAATGCCGTAAGGAATATTTTTTATGATCAACGTTTTCTTATCAACTTCTTCAATAGCTGCACGCACTCTTATTTTGCCACCGCGTTTACCCTCAGTATAACTGGTAGCATCCATCATGCCCCCGGTTAAAAAATCAGGAAGCAGTTCAAATTTTTTGCCGCGTAAATATTTTATGGCTGCTTCGCATACTTCAATAAAATTATGCGGAAGAATTTTTGTCGATAAACCAACTGCAATTCCTTCTGCACCGTGTACAAGCAACAAGGGAAATTTCATCGGCAATGTAACCGGTTCCTGTTTTCTTCCATCATAACTCAATTGCCATTCTGTTGTTTTTGCATTAAACGCAACTTCCAGCGCAAACTTTGATAAACGCGCTTCAATATATCTTGGTGCTGCTGCATCATCACCCGTTCTTACATCGCCCCAGTTACCTTGTGTATCTATCAACAATTCTTTCTGGCCCATGTTTACCAATGCATCACCAATGCTTGCATCTCCATGCGGATGATATTGCATGCTTTGCCCGATAATGTTCGCTACTTTATTAAAGCGGCCATCATCCATTTCTTTCATGGCATGCAGAATGCGTCGCTGCACCGGCTTTAATCCATCTTCAACAGCAGGTACAGCGCGTTCGAGAATTACATACGAGGCATAATCAAGAAACCATGTTTTATATTGTCCCTGTACGCCGCTTTCACTTTCAGTAATATTTTTTTGATCTGCCATTTTATTTTATGTACTTAACTGCGGCACAAGCATCAAACTTCGTTGTGTCACTCCCTTGTACCGCATGCATTCTATTCAGCAATTAAATCAAGCTTTCGCTTCTTTTCCAATCTTTCCTAAATGTGTAAAAGAAAATCCTGTAAAATATTTCAATCCATAACCAAACAATCTATCCATTGATGAATGGCTAAACAAAATAATTCCTGTAAGCATAATGGTTTCATTGTATAAATAAAATCCAACAACATACACAATCAAAGCAATGGCTTTATGATGAACGATATTATATACAATTGCACCAGTTTTATTGCCCGCGGCATAACCAATCATACTGATATCCGGCAACAGAATTAATGCAGGAAACAAGCACCATATAAACGATAGTTGATTAAACAAAAAAATACCAAACAAAAACATAGCTGCTTCTTCAAGCCTGATGAGTTGTTTCATTCTATACAGTTATATCTAATTCAGGTTTTTCTTCTTCTGTCGCACCTGGTTTTTTTAATACAATATCTTTCCATCCATTATACCAATCGCCTGCAATTTCGATCTTGCCTTCATTTATTAATTCTTTCATTCTCCAAACAAGAAATACATCACCGGTATGAAGTTTCATCTTACCAAACAATGTTGAAAAAACTTTATGTAGTTTTTGCGGTTCTTTAGTAAGAGCTGCAAGAATATCATCATCATAATAAGAAGATTCTTTGCTAAGAATTTTTTTGCCACCTTCTAACACTCTTACAATACCATTTTCACTGCATAATTTTTTCCATTCATCACCATCAATTTCAAACTCGCTGGTAGTTATCGGCCTTGCTAATTTTTTCGCTTTAATAAATTCTTTAGGCGGAATTTCAAACAGATCTCTTGGATAAAAAATATTTCCTTTTTCGCTGATGAATGGAAGATTGTTTAATGAAAGAATATAAATCCTGCTTTCATATTCTTTTAATTGACTAATCAGCCAATAATAACCGCAAACATCATGTTGATTCGGTGCAACCCAAATCCATACCTGTTCATTAAAATCTGCATCCAAACTTTCTTTTAATTGATGAAAAGCAAGTTTATCATCAATTATATCTAATTGTTCAACATACGGTGAATGTTCCAAAACTTTTTTCCACCAGTCTCTTCTTGCCTGATAGCCTTCTGTTTCATAAATATCAGCGATTGGTCCAACAGCAAGTTCATCTTTTATTTCTATGATCTCACCCTGCAATGACGAATCTAATGCAATTGCTTCTTTCAATGTATCAACATCTGATTGTTGAAAAACTATGTGTAACATTATAAATTAATAATTAAAAATTAGTAATTAAGAATTGGCTATTGATTTTTGAAAAATATCAATATTTACCCTTCAACCAAATCCAACTCCACTCGCAAATTATCAATAATAAATTCCTGTCTTTCCTGCGTATTCTTTCCCATGAAGTAAGAAAGCAAATCCTGGATATGATCTCCCTGTTCAAGAATCACAGGTTGCAGGCGCATATCTTCTGCGATAAACCGTTCAAATTCTCCTGGTGATATTTCGCCTAAACCTTTAAAACGTGTTATCTCCGGTTTGCCACCCAGTTTTTTTATGGCTGCCTGTTTTTCAGTTTCATCATAACAATAAATGGTTTCTTTTTTATCACGCACACGAAACAAAGGCGTTTCTAAAATATGTATATGATCTTTCTTTACAAGATCAGGAAAGAACTGCAAAAAGAAAGTCATGATGAGTAAGCGAATATGCATACCATCAACGTCTGCATCGGTTGCAATTACTACATTATTATAACGCAAACCTTCCAATCCATCTTCAATATTCAATGCATGTTGCAATAAATTGAACTCTTCATTTTCATATACAATTTTTTTTGTCAGGCCGAAACAATTTAATGGCTTGCCACGCAGGCTAAACACAGCCTGTGTTTCAACGTTTCTTGCTTTTGTTATGGAACCACTGGCACTGTCACCTTCAGTTATAAATATGGTTGAATTATTTTGTAAAGCAATGAATGCTTCTTTATTTTTTGTTGGTGGCTCATCATTTAAATGCACATGGCAATCACGCAATTTTTTGTTATGAAGATTTGCTTTTTTAGCACGTTCATTTGCAAGCTTTTTAATGCCGGCTAATTCTTTGCGTTCGCGCTCACTTTGTTCAATACGTTTCTTTAATGCTTCAGCAATTTGTGTGTTACGATGCAAAAAATTATCCAGCTCTTTTGATAAAAAATCCTGTATAAAATTCTTCATACTCGGACCACCTTCAAACACAATTTGCGAACCGAGTTTTGTTTTGGTCTGGCTTTCAAAAACAGGCTCCTGCACTCGGACAGAAATAGCTGCAACAATACTTTGACGAATATCAGCGGCTTCATAATCTTTCTTAAAAAAATCACGTATTGTTTTTACATACGCTTCACGAAATGCCTGCTGATGTGTGCCGCCCTGCGTTGTATATTGTCCATTAACAAACGAAAAAATATCCTCACCATAATCGCTGTTGTGCGATAAAGCAATTTCAATATCTTCTCCTTTCAAATGAATAATATTATAGCGTAGTTCATCAGGATTGGTTTTGCGTTGCAACAGGTCAAGCAAACCATTTTTACTTACATAACGTTTGCCATTTAAATTAATCACCAAACCTGCATTCAGGTAGCAATAATTCCAAAGTTGATTGTCTAAATATTCATGTATGTAATGAAAGTTTTTAAACACTGTTTCATCAGGAACAAATGTTATAAGCGTTCCGTTTTCTTCTGTGCTTTTTGTTTCTTTATATTCTTTTGTCAAAATCCCTTTTGCAAACTCAGCTGTTTTTACTTTGCCTTCGCGAAAACTATCTACCTTGAAATAATTACTTAACGCATTTACTGCTTTTGTACCAACGCCATTTAGGCCAACGCTTTTTTGAAATGCTTTGCTGTCATACTTCGCGCCGGTGTTAATCTTGCTCACCACATCAATCACTTTGCCTAATGGAATACCGCGGCCATAATCGCGAACGGTAACAGTTTTATCAGCAATAATAATATCAACATGCTTACCATAACCCATTGTATGTTCATCAATGCAGTTATCAACCACTTCTTTTAATAAAACATAAATACCATCATCCGGTGACGAACCATCACCCAGTTTTCCAATGTACATGCCCGGTCGTAAACGAATGTGTTCACGCCAGTCGAGACTGCGGATACTTTCCTCGTTATACTCAAAATTTATTTCAGCCATTCTTAAAAGTCATTTAGTCAATAAGTAATTGAAAGATGTGGGCAAAAATAATATT